>NZ_JANBOB010000012.1:0-90482 GCF_035615195.1 Acinetobacter sp. IK31
CTGTAATTTGAATTATTTAATAGCTAAACGAATTATTTGACTGTTTTAAGTATTATGGTCTGAATTATAAATTAAAAATATTTTTCAAAAAAATTATTAAAAGCTTTAGTTCATTTAAACCTAATAAGTGCTTTATTCTTATAAACTCACCTTACTCGCTTGCACCTAAAAGTCTATATTTGTGCTCATTATTTATAATCTTTATTAAATACATTTGTAGCAAGAGCGAATATTTGTTAGATAAAAAAACTGCTATTTTTTAATAGCAGTTTTGAAATAGGTCAGTCTTAATATTCTTTTAAAAACCATCCACTTGCAAAAGCAAAGTATTCTCGTAACCAAGAATTGTAGCGAGTAGCTAATGGTGTTTCTGCCGCCACTGTATAAACTTGCGTATAACCTTGTTTTTTAGCAATAGCTGCTGCTCGTGGAGTGTGAAAATCACTTGTCACAATAGCTATCGGTTGGTCGAGGGTAATGTGGTGCTGTGCTAATAGTGGTTTACTATTCATTAGATTAAGTTCAGTACTTGTACTTTTATCTTCAAGTATCATTCGTTCTTTTGCTAAATGATAATGTTGTTCTAGATAACGCGACATCACTAATGCTTCGCTTTCCTTTTCTGAAAAATCAAGGCCTCCCGTTACAACAACTTTTGCTTGGAGCTGTTTTAGAGCAATAGGGGCAGCTGTATCTAAACGTTTTGCAAGAGTTTTGGATGGTTGACCATTTTCAACGCCACTACCCAATACAATGATTGCCTTTACTGGAGGGAGGTTTTGACTTGTTTCTTTATTCTTTTTAATAAAATCAAAAAAATAGCCTAAGCTAATTAGCCATATCCAGAGGCATAACCAGCCGAAACGCCAAAGTGTGTGTAAGCGGTAATGATAGAAGAAAAAACGCTCTAAATGATAATAAAATAAAGAATAGAGGCAGAAGAAAGCACCTAAAATTAAAGGGATAATTGTGCCGACATTAATTTTATTGAGACAAATTAAAATTAATCCATCCAGAAATAAAATCGTACCAATGATTGCTAGGAAAATACGGATCCACTTACTGACTTGCATTGTGTTTACAGTTGCAATTTAAATTGCAGACAGTGTATGCAAAATCATTCTGAATGCAATAAAAAACCGAGTAAAGCATTTGCGCTATTACTCGGTTTTTTTAATTTATTGAGCTTTAATAAACATCACGGCGATAATGACCTTGTTGTCTTAATTCATCTAGCTGTTCATCACCTAGAATTTCAACAAGTGCTTGATCGACTCCGCTTGCCATGCCATCAATACTTCCGCAGACATAGAGAACAGCGCCGCGTTGTATCCAGTTTACTAATTCTGCTGCATTCTGACGGATTATATCTTGAACATACACGCGTTGTTCTTGATCTCTGGAGAATGCTAAATCTAGACGTTTTAACATTCCTGTTGTTTGCCATGCTTCAATAGTTGATGCATAGAAGAAATCACATGCTTTTTGACGTTCTCCAAAGATTAACCAGTTCTCGGTGTAGTCATGACGAGTACGTGTATGTAATAGGCTCATTAAACCTGCAATACCAGTACCGTTACCAATACAAATAATAGGGCGGTTGTCATCAATAAGATGGAATGATTCATTGGTACGAATGCGCAAAGCAATCTCATCATTAATTTGCGTATGTTGAGTCAGCCACCCAGAACCTAACCCTAAATTTCCAGACTCATCATATTGTTGACGAACAACTAAACGAAGCACTTGCTGGGAAGGGATGCTGGCAATTGAATATTCGCGTGTTGGTAGCGTAGGGAGCTGTTCCAATAAATGATCTAGATTAGCAAATGGTTCAATTTCACCAGTTAAATCTTTATTCCAAAGTGCTTTCTCAATTGAAATCTCTAATGAGTCAACTTTTGAGTTTTTAAGAATATGATGCTTCTGCAAAAAATCGTGAATACGTTCAGGGCTATTACCGGGTTGAATTTCAGCAATATCGCCCGCTTGCCATATCGCTTCGTGCTTTGCATTAAGCTCAATATTATAAGCAGGTTGACCTAAGCTATTCGGATTGAGTAAGTTGCGTTGTTGTAATATCCAGGTATCAAAAACTTTTTCTAAATTTACAGCGTGTAAATCTAATTTAGTTGCTTTCGCGAGTGCTTGATTCCAGTTTTGAATATCCGATAGGTGTGCATTATCAACTTCAACTGTATCAAAGAGGGCATGAGCACCATTAGTTTTAAGCCAAGCATCTACTGCATGACCAAAACTACAATAAGTATCAGGATATTCTTTAGAACCTAGTGCCAAAACAGCATAGTTCATGTGCTTAAGGTCTAGATTCACTTTTAAAAGCTTTTTAGCAAAGCTTGTAGCGAGGTCTGGAGCATCACCAGTACCGTAAGTACTGATCACAAATAGAACCTGCTCATGCTGCTCTAAATCAGATTGTGTTAGCTGCTGTACAGGTTTAACCAGAACTGGTTGATGAGCTTCTTGTAAACTTGTTGCTGTACTCCAAGCGAGTTGTTCAGCTACACCAGTTTGAGTTGCGTAGGTAATAAGCCAAGGCTTTGCATTTGGATCAATGTATTGTCCTGCTAAAGTCTGACGAGCAGCCTGTGTTAATTTTTTCTGTTTGCGGCGTTTAAGATAAAGCATCAACCCTGTAATAAAGAATAAAGGCATTGCCAATGAAGCAAGCATTGCAACAAATTGATAAATTGGTCCAAAGAAACTACCTCGATGCACGGGTAACATGCTACTCATGATCTTTTGGTTAAGCTTTTTATCTTCATAAAGTTCAATCTTTTCGATATTGCCATTTTTATAGTTATAGATTGCTTGGTTGCGTGCACGTTCATGTGATGGTTTAGCATCGAGAAAGCTTAATTCAATTTTTCCATCATCTTTTTTAGGTAGGCTCAATGTTAGCGTCGAATAGTCACGTCCGATCTGACTATTGAATCCACTCCATGTTTGATTAAGTGCTGTAATGAGCTGAGTATTATCTAATTGAGGTCCTGATTTTGTATCAGTATTACGGTCAGCTCGTTTGTTTTGTTGCATTCCTCGATTTTGAGGGGGAGCGCCATGACTTTGAGGTTTAGGTTGTTCAACGCCCATCACTTTGAACATGCCATTACGCCACCAGTCATAAGACCAATATAGACCTGTACATGCAAAAAGAAGATAAAAAATGATTACCCATGTTCCAACAACAGCATGTAAATCCCAAATAAAATTTCGGCCTTTCAGTTTTGGTTTAACTGCGAGCCATTGACGGGCAGAATGCTTTTTAGGCCAGCGTAAATATAATCCGCTCAAGACAAAATAAATGAGCATTAAGGCACAAGCACCAGTAATTTGCTTGCCAACTTCGCCTGCAGTTAAATTACGGTGAATTTTTTGTATGAGTAACAACAGTTGTCGACCTTTAATATCGGGCAGAACCTGAGCGTTATAAGGATTCACCATCATATTGTAGCCTCGGCGTTCTCCTTCTTTTTCAATGTTGACAGTAGAAGAAGCAGTTGGGTCCTTGGCAATCGTAATGCTATTAATTTTAATTTCAGGCTGAGTTGTATTGAAATATTGATATAGCTGAGCAGGGGTTAATTTTGGTGTGTTTTCAGCTTGAACAACATAACTATCAGAATTCACCCATTTTAAAATTTGTTGGTCATAAGAATAAATTGCACCTGTTACACCCATAATGGATAAGATTAGGCCAGCAGTAATACCCAGAAACCAATGAATTTGAAATAAAATTTTTTTAAACATGGTCGAAAATGTAAATATGATGGAGATCTTGTAATGAAGTATAGCCGAAGATTGAGTAGATAATATGGATTTTGGAGATAATATTAATTTTCATTATCATTTGTTTTTACCGCAATAAAAAACCTCCATAAGGAGGCTTTTTTATGAAATCAAAACTTACAGGGTTTTCGGTTCGCCTACAGCTTCTTTTAAATGCGTGCGAATCGTATTAAACGAGAAATTTTTAGAATCCATGCGCTTAGGTAAAATATAAGCACCTTGTTGTTCTTGGCCTTTTGGATCTTTTACTTTGAAATTTACCAAGATGAAATCAGGTGCATTGTACCATTCGTAGATATTTTTCCATCCAATTGTACCAACGCCTTCTTGTTGGCCCATTTTTTGGCGCATCACAATACCATGAGGTTGCACGCCCAAACGAATACCTTTGATTTCCTGCACCGGAAATTCATTCATTTTGCGTTTAACGTACCATTCTAATCCGTATTTACGACCTAGGTAGTAAAGTACTACAGAGACAATAGCAACCCAGCAAAAAATAGTAGAGTAGTTCTTGATAAAAACAAGACCCAAAATAGCGAGGGCTAAAACTACACCCATAATCGCCCAAATTTTTGTGCTGATTTTATTAGTACTGCGCCAGATAAGAAGCTGTGCATTACGTTGCTCAGCTTCTGACACGTCATAGGGAACAGGCTGAAGCGTATAAGCGTATAAAGTTTTCGCGGTCATAGTGCAAATAACAAATTGTAAACTGTTTTAAGTTTAGCACTAATTGGCATAAGTCAGGAAAGGATATTATGCCAATTTGATACTAAATTCCGACTCAAATTTATAATGATGCAAGCTCACTGGCATCATTATCAAGATCATGACTTAGACGCTGTTTTAGCATACTAAATCGGTTCAACACACCAAGCATGAGCGATAGTTGTTGTAAAATAATGAGTGATTTTTGGTCGTTTTCATCATTTTGGCTTAGACGTTGACGTATCGTTTGGAGCATATTTTGTGCTGTAAGATCAGGCATTTCATCTCTTAATAGAGCCCCTTGAATATCATCTAAGGCTTGGTCTAATAATTTAAGAACAGCTTGATCTTGGAGGCTTTCTCGGTGTGCCCCAAGTGCTGCGATATAACTTAAAAAAGTATGGTTTAAACATAAGAATTCAAAAATATCGGATTTACGAGTCGGGTCAAAGTCTGGTTCAGTTGCTAAAGTAGAAATAAGTGAAGCAACTTCAGCATCTGTATTATGTGCAGCTCGACGTACAATCCGGTAATTTAGCGCATGATTACGGCCTTCATGATATTGTCTGACGACTTCAGCTAAATAATTGCATTGAGCTTGTAGGGAGCGCCTGATGTTGCGAGGCAAGCGTCGGAATTTCCAGTCAGGCCAAATAAATGTCACGCCAAACCAAGCTAAAGCACATCCTATTAAAGTATCTATAAATCTTGGAATTGCCGCAGCCATCGCTGAACCATCTAGATTAAAGTTAATTAATGCCAAAATTGTGATGAAGGCCGTTGCCTGCGCATATTGTTTACTGCGTAATTCAAAAAACAGGACTCCACTTACTATCAACATGAATAGTTGTCCTTCGGTTGAAGGAATTAAAAAGATAATCGCAAGCCCAACAACAATACCCACTAATGTTCCAACAATTCGTAGACGTAAGCGGCGCTTGGTCGCGTTAAAATTAGGTTGGCTTACAAATAGAGCTGTAAGCATAATCCAGTAGCCATATTCAATATTGGTCATTTGGATGAGCACATATCCAATAAATAAAACAATCGATACACGAATCGCGTGGCGGAACAGCACAGATTCAGGAGTTAAATTTTGTTTTATCCGAATGACAATATCATTCCATCCTTGTAGATCATCATCTTTAAGCTGGTTTTCGGCTTGTTTCACTTTATCAGATTGGATGTGTTGTTCTGTTTCTAAGTTGAGTAACTGGGAGTCGATAGATTTTAAATTTTGGTATAAAGCGAAAAGCGCATTTACCCATAAAATGTCGTAATGCTGATCACGACGTAACTTTTCTAATGAGAGGCGTAGGTTTTCAAAGCTTTGTTTAAACCTTTTATTATGGTTATAAGGTTTACGTTGCAAGATACATTCATTTAACTCTTGGCAAGCTTTGCCTTGGATCGCCAAAATTCGTTGGAATCTAAATAAAATATCACTGTGCTGAAAAATTTTAGCTAATTTTTGATAGTCGATATGAGCGGAGTCTGCACGTTCATGAATGTCTTGAGCGACAAAATAATAATGTAAGCTTCGGCGTGTATCTTTTTGCCCACGGTCGCCTTTTAAACGAGTTAATAAAGCTGTTTTTAAGTCATTAAAAATCGTAATTAACTTACCGTTTTCTAATGACAGTTCGATCATACTTTGCTGATAGCTGGCAGCAGTCATATCTACATCAAACAAATTTGATTTTGCAAATAGAAAATCACCTAGCGATGCATAAGAGGCAGCCAGTTTGTCTTGCAGTTGACGAACAGGAAAGAGTAAAAAGCTAATGGTTGCAATGAGGCCATACCATGCAGCACCTGCAACTAAAAGGGCAGGTTGGATATACCAGTGGTCGAAGAGGTGAACACCTAACATGGTATAGACTGAAACAACCAAACATCCATAAGAGATGGTTGCGTAACGACGTCCCAGCGAACCTAATAAAATCCAGCCAATACATGAAGCAATTAACCCCAAAGCAAAAGCCATTGGGTAGGGGAAAAGTAGTTGTACGGAAGCTGCGGTAACAAAGAACCCAATATAGGTGTAAATCAGGTTCATGATTCGTACTGAAAAGCGATCATCAATATCGCTTAAACCTGCTGCGACTACACCTAAAGTAAGTGGAATTGTTGCTAATTGATAGCCTAAAAAATAAGGCACGAAAGCAGTTCCTGAAAAGGCTATCAGCATTCGCACGTTATACATAAATGTTGTGTTATAAGTCGCTCTTTTTAGGCGTTTAAACCAAGATTTCAAAGGAAGTCCTTGCTGATCAACCTGAGTGATAAGGATTTGTGTATTTCTACACCAATGTTGCACAAATCATACGATAGACAGTGTAAGCTTGTCTGTATGCAAATGATTGAAAAATGAAATATCGTTATGTCTGAACAAACAGCCCAGCGTCAATATTCTATTGGCTGGATTATGTTGCTCGCTTTGCTTACGGCTTTAGGGCCATTATCCATCGATATGTACTTACCTGCTTTGCCACAAATGGCCGATGACTTTGGGGTAAGTACGCAAATGGTGGCAAATACACTACCAGCTTACTTTTTTGGTTTAGCTGTTGGGCAATTGATTTATGGTCCTCTAAGCGACCGGATTGGTAGAAAAAAACCACTTTATTTTGGTCTCGCACTTTATGCAGTCGCAAGCTTATTTTGTGTATTGGCCACAAATGAATGGGGCTTGATTGCTGCTCGTATTTTGCAAGCTTTAGGTGGCTGTGTTGGTGTGGTTATGGCCCGTGCAGCAATACGCGATAGATTAGATGTTCAAGGCTCGGCACAAGCTTTTTCAAGCATGATGATTGTCATGGGGTTAGCACCTATTTTGGCGCCGATGATTGGAGCATGGATTTTAATTTGGTTTCCGTGGCAAGCGATTTTTATTGCGCTTTCAATCGTGGGAGCAATATGCTGGCTATGCGTACATTTCTTTTTTAAAGAAACTTTGGCAATCGATAAAAGACTCAAGCTGTCACCATATCAAGTCGTTACCCTCTATGGGGCTATTTTCAAAGATGCGAGTTTCCGTTTACCTATGTTTGCAGGCTGTTTAACAGGGGCGGCGCTATTTTGTTATATCAGCTCAGCACCAGCAGTTTTTATGGATCAATATGGACTGAATCAGCAAGAGTTTGCTTATGCCTTTGGATTAAATGCTTTTGGCATTATGTTGATGTCATCTTTAAATAAGCATTTAACATCACGTGTTGAAATCACTAAACGGTTAAAGGCAGGTTCACTCGTGCAAGTGACTGGCGCCATTATCGTATTTATTGCGGGTTTAATTCCTGCGGCACCTTTATGGCTTGTGATGTTAGGGTTGTTTTTAGCTATTTCAGGCATTGGTTTAACAGGACCAAATGCAATGGCGCTCGCAATGTCTAAACAAGGTGCCCGTGCAGGAACAGCCAGTGCAATTATGGGAAGTATGCAATTCGCTTGTGGCCTCTTGGGTGGCGTACTGCTTAACTTCCTGATTTGGTCTGCATCGCTCAATATGGGTGTGATGATGGTGTTATTTACGCTGAGTGGATTTGTTGTCGTGTTAAAAGCGGCGCAGCAAGTAAAAGCCAAGCCATTCTCATAGTTTAAAAAGAATGGCGACTTAGATCTTATTCGTCTAGAAAAACTGCAAAATTTTCAACAGGTTCTCTAGGAGTAATGAAGGTATTTACAATGTGGTTGGGATCAGCATGACCTAACGCAATTGCACAAACTAGCTCTTCATCATTTGATGCACCCAACACATCTAAAACAATAGGGTGGAAATGGTTCCAGGCTGCTTGTGGGCATGTATCTAAACCGCGCGCCTTGGCAGCAACCATCACGTTTTGGATCATCATTGCGATATCCATTTTAGACCCGATTCCCATCGTTTTATTTACTGTAAAGAAAAGGCCGACTGGTGCATCAAACAGTTTAAAATTACGTAACTGCTGTTCAGCCATTTTTTCTTTTTCACCTTTTTTAATGTCGAGTAGACCATAGAGCCCCCAACCATTTTCGCGTCGGCGGTCAATAAAAGGGGATACCCATTTTTCAGGGTAATAGGCAAAAGTTTCTTTATATTGTTCTGCAAGTTCTGGATTTTTTGAAATTTCAATTTGTGCTGCACAGACACGTTCAACCATTTGATTACGCTTGTTGCCTGTTACTGCATAGACTTTCCATGGTTGAGTATTTGTTCCAGAAGGTGCTCGACTTGCGACTTGTAATATATTTTTAATGACTTCTGGCTCAATTGGAGTATTTAAAAAAGCGCGGACAGAATGTCGAGAAGTGATAGCTTCATCAACGAGACGAACTTGTTCCAGATTCATGAGTACTCCTATATCTTTTCCTTAAATATTTCATACTTTTTGAAGCTTAATTTCATGTTTTGAAAGTACTTCATTTATAAGCAAAAAATATTAGAAAAGAGATATCCTTACAGGTATGATAATTTAATTAGTTTAGACATATTGTCTGATTAATTATAATTCAAATATGCCACTTTAGATTTAAATAGACAAAATAGAGTGATTTTGTCGGTTATAAAAATAAAAGCATAACAATGAGTGGGTGAAAAATATTCAATTGAAAAAAAGGTATAATATGTTTAAAAACAGTACAAAACGGATAGTTTTATATAAAATATGACCGTTTTTTATATAAAACTTTAATGAAAAATATACACAAAACGTTAAATTTCTGCATAATACCGACTTTTTTACGCAGGTATGATTTCTCCATACTCACGTTAGGAAATATTGGCTGCAAACAAAATCCCTTTACAAAAAGGATCTAGGTGCAGAAATGGAGAAATACACGAGGTATAGGAGCTTTACATGAGTCTACCACTCATCAACAAGCAGTTCATGAAACAAGGATTGGCGATTACCATTGCAACCATGAAAATGAACGTAACTCACGCAGCTACTGAGTCACAAAAAATACAACAGCTTAGTACAGGTCTCAACGCACTCTTCTTTGATCATGAAGATCAGGGCGCAGATAGTCGCGTTATGGCGATCGCTTGTTACAGTCTTTGAAATTTATATCCAGTTTAGACATTTGCTCAAAAGTATATGTAAATATGCTTATTGGCTTAAATCCAGATTTTGTATAACTCGCTTAATTGATGGGAATCATTAGACGAGTTTATTTAGCGGTGGTCATTTGTTAGTTTCCAAGTTTACAGCTGAGTCGATGCATGCTGTTTTTCCGAAAGCGGAAAAGTTCAGTCGTGCAATGATATTATTTTATCTGAAGGTCGCTTTCTCTCATGCAACCTTCAAAGGCTTAGTGTTGGGCATGATGTTGCTTAAACTTGTGACGATAATTGCTATTCAATTGACATTAAAAGTTTTTTCTTGAATTTACTGAAAAGTCCCGGTTTTTTGGGGCTTTTTTGTTTATTGCAGTATTTTGGCATGTGCTCTTAGCACATTAGCAAGGAACGTAAGCGGACCGAGTATGAATGAACAACTCAATGCCACACTGATGTCGTGGGTAAAATTTTTTAATGACCCTTTATGGGACTTTTTGGTTATTTTCTTGCTGGCTGTAGGTATTTTTTATACGGTCTTAACAGGTGCAGTGCAAATTCGCATGTTCTTGCAAAGTATCCGTGTTATGAAAAGCAGTCGTACAGAAGGAGCAGATGAGCATGGTCTTACACCTTTTCAGGCGTTTGTAACAGGCCTTGCGAGCCGTGTTGGGGTTGGTAATATTGCTGGTGTAGCAATTGCCATCGCAATTGGTGGTCCTGGTGCAGTGTTCTGGATGTGGGTTACTGCTGTTCTTGGTATGAGTTCTGCTTTTATTGAGTCTACACTTGCTCAACTATTTAAAGTTAGAGATAGTAAGACTAAACAGTTCCGCGGTGGACCAGCCTACTATATTACTCAAGGTTTACGCAGTAAAACCTTTGGTGTGGTCTTCGCACTTGCATTGATCTTTACCTATGGTTTCGTATTCAACTCAGTTCAAATCAATGCGATTGCTAATGCATCTTCACATGCTTGGGGTTGGGACAAAGCTAATCTTATTGCTCATTTAGGTGGCGTTGATCTAGAAATTTCATGGGTTGGCCTTGCTCTTGTCGTTTTAGTGGCATTAGCAATTTTTGGTGGTATTAAACGTATCGCTAAATTTGCAGAGATGTTTGTACCTTTAAAAGCAGGTCTTTACCTAGCTGTTGCTCTATATATTGCAATCAGTAACTATGCAATTTTGCCTGATATTTTAAAGCTGATTGTGACCGAAGCTTTCAATTTTAATTCTGCAGCAGGTGGTTTCTTTGGTGCGGCAGTATCAATGGCAATGATGCAAGGGATTAAGCGTGGTTTATTCTCTAACGAAGCTGGTATGGGTTCTGCACCAAACGCTGCTGCTGCATCTGATGTAAAACATCCTGTAAACCAAGGTTTGGTACAAATGCTCGGTGTATTTGTAGATACTTTCATTGTATGTACAAGTACTGCAATCATCATTTTGGTTTCTGGTGTTTATCAAGATACAGCTTTTGTCGGTGTTGAATTAACACAACGTGCCTTAGAAACTCAAGTTGGACATTGGGGCTCAGACTTCCTTGCAGTTCTATTATTCTTATTCTGTTATTCAGCTGTACTAGGTAACTATGCCTATGCAGAAGGTAATGTACAGTTTATTAATAACAATCCGAAAGTAATGTTCATCTTCCGTATTTTTGTATTGGTGATGGTGTACTTTGGTGCAATTGGTAGTGTTCCGCTCGTTTGGTCTATGGCTGACTTGTTTATGGGTATCATGGCAACCATTAACTTGATTGCAATCGTACTATTAACGCCGATGGCACGCACATTGTTGAAAGATTACCGTGAACAATTGAAAAAAGGCATTAAAGAGCCTGAGTTTAAAATTGATAAGTATCCGGAATTGAAGAAAAAAGTTGATTCAGATATCTGGTAAGTTTAAAAAAGGCCTCTTATAAATAAGGGGCCTTTTTCATAAGGGTATAGATAAAATACTTGAGTCTAAATTTTAAACATGACAAATTAAATAAATTCGATACAGCTTTTCACGAGACTAACAACTAAAATTGCAATCCGAACTTAAACCTCATAGTGCGAAGATAGGCCATGAAACAGCTTAAATTGTGGGTTCTCGGACTCTCTATTGTGTTGGCAGGGTGCCAGACCACTACACACTTATCTGCTGCTCTAAAATCACCAACAGCGGAGGCTTATGCTCGCTCTGTTGATCAGCCATTTGCGCGAATTAAAAAACAGCAAAAACGTCCAGTTGTTGCGCTCGTATTGGGTAGCGGTGGAGCACGAGGTTATGCCCATATCGGTGTTATTGAGGTTTTAGAACAACATGGTATTCGGCCAGATTTTATTGTAGGTACCAGTGCCGGTAGTATTGTTGGAGCACTTTATGCAAGCGGTAAAAGTCCTGCTCAATTACGTGATACCGCATTAAAAATGAAAGCTGGCGATGTGCGTGATATTAGTATCGGGCTAAAAGGTTTTTTTGATGGTAAAAAAGTAGAAAACTACGTTAACCAGCAAGTTAACAACATGCCACTCGAAAAAATGAAAATTCCAATGTATGTGGTTGCAACAGAATTAAAGCATGGCACTAAAACCGTATTTAACTATGGGAATACGGGACAAGCGGTTAGGGCATCTGCTTCAATTCCTAGCATGTTTGTACCCACTAAAATTGGCAAATCTGAATATGTAGATGGCGGCTTAGTCAGTCCAGTACCCGTTGAAGTCGCACGAGATTTAGGCGCTGATGTGATTATTGCGGTTGATATTTTAGCTCAGCCTATTTATACAGAAACATCGAATGTCTGGGGTTTGTTTAACCAGAATATTAATATTATGCAAGGTCGCCTAGCGGCAGAAGAATTACAATATGCAGATGTTGTTATTCAGCCAGATTTAAGAGAAAAAGCGCATATTTTTGATGTGAAAGGCCGTGAAGCCACCATGAAATCGGGCATAGATGCAGCTAACGCTAAACTTTCCGATATTCAATTTGCTATTGATGAAAAAATAGCTGAACAGAATATGTCTACAGATGGCTTAAGTGCGCAAACTCAATAATTTAACGTTAATCTTTTGAAAATTAAATAAAAAGCCTAAGTAGGGCTTTTTTTATGTGAGTTTAAATCCTTAATTTTTGGAATAAAAATTTTTGTATATTAAGTACATGTTGGATATGCTGAAAACTCTGATGACCAATATGAAATATTGAAGTCATTTTTAAAAAACAATTGATTTGTAATGTATTGAGGCTGACTAGATAGATGATACAGCAACAGGTTAAAAATGAGTTTCCAACATTAGATGATGTTCATGCTGCCGCAGAGCGTTTGGAAGGTTTAGTCGTAAAAACTCCTTTTGTTTTCTCAGAAACCATTTCTAAAACCTTAGGGGCTGAGATGTGGCTGAAATTTGAAAACTTACAATTTACAGCTTCGTTTAAAGAACGGGGTGCTCTAAATAAACTGCTGTGTTTATCTGACCAAGAAAAGCAAAATGGCGTTATTGCAGCTTCGGCAGGTAATCATGCGCAAGGTGTAGCCTATCATGCTCAGCGCACAGGTGTAACAGCGACCATTGTGATGCCGAAGTCTACGCCTAATGTAAAAGTGCAGCGAGTGCGTGAATATGGAGCACGGGTAATTTTACATGGGCAAGATTTTTCTGAAGCTGCTGCTGAAATGCATCGCATTGCTCAAGAAGAGTCTTTAACAATTATCCACCCGTTTGATGATGCAGAAATCATTGCAGGTCAAGGAACCATTGCACTCGAAATGCTTGCAGCTGTGCCCGATCTAGACATTTTAGTGGTGCCAATTGGTGGTGGTGGTTTAATTTCAGGTATTGCGATTGCTGCCAAAGCCATAAATCCGAAAATTAAAATTATTGGTGTGCAGTCAGTCGTTTACCCAAGTATGGCTAAGTTGCTTTGTAACTATCAACTTGCTGTTTCGATGGGTTCAACAGTTGCTGAAGGTATTGCAGTTAAAACTCCAGGTGAGCTTACGACCCAAGTTGCTAAAGAATATGTCGACGATATCGTGGTTGTCACCGAAGACATGATTGAAGAGGCAATTGCGCTCTTACTCAATATTGAAAAAACAGTATGTGAAGGGGCAGGTGCAACAGGTATTGCTGCGATTATGTCTCGTCCAGATCTATTTTTAGGTCATAAATTGGGTGTGGTGCTGTCTGGTGGCAATATTGATACACGCGTTATGGTCTCTGTATTGCAACGTCACTTAACGCGTACAGGTCGTATGGTCCGTATCCGTGTTGAATTACCAGATAATCCGGGGGCTTTAGCTCGTTTAACCGCAATTATTGCTGAGCAAGGCGGTAATATTTATGAACTCCGCCATGAGAGATTCGCGGCTACAAGCCGTGCTAAGGAAAGTGCAGTAAGTGTTGACGTTGAGCTTAAAAGTGCCTCAGACCTAGATTTGCTCATTCAGGCAATGCAGTTGGAAGGTTATATTGTTCGTAAAGAAGAGATTTAATCTCTGTATTGCTGTGTTATAAAAGCTGTATATGGCTCTATTGAGGGTCATATACAAGGCAATTTAAATGGATTAAATTGCTCAAAAGGGATGAATTTACAAAAAAACGATCAAATCCTTCAATGAAACGAGAAAAACTGACAATTCTCTAAACTTTGCACTTCACAATTTTAAGGTTTAGGTTTTAGTATTCTTCTCATTGTAAATTTGAAGAAATATAAGGATATCCACGCTTAATGTTCAAATCATTTTTTCCATCACCACGATATTTTTTTATATCAGTGGTCGTTTGGCTCGCGCTAAATATGGTGCTCTGGTATACAGGTGGGGATCATTGGGGGGAGTATTTAGGCTTTCCTCATGGTTATGCAGAGGCTGAGTTACCTATTGGTGTAAGTCGATTTTGGTCACCTGCATTTTTATGGTTCTATCTCTGGTTTTTAGTCTCTACTGCTCTTTTTGCTGGTTTTTGGAAGATAATTTCTAATAATCCATGGCAGCGTTGGTCTATATGGGGCTCTGCATTTATTTTATTTAATATCTGGTTCAGCGTTCAGGTCAGTGTTGCGATTAATGCATGGTATGTACCATTTTGGGATTTAATTCAAAAAATGCTTTCGAGTGGTGGGGGAAATGTTTCGGCACTTTATAGCGAGACCTTAGTGTTTCTTTATATTGCAATGGTGGCTGTAACTCTAGCCGTGATTAATGCTTTTTTTACCAGTCATTATGTATTTCGTTGGCGTACGGCAATGAATGAATACTACACAGAACATTGGGAAAAGCTGCGTCATGTAGAAGGTGCCTCACAACGTGTGCAAGAAGATACAATGCGTTTTGCAACTATTTTGGAAGATTTAGGTGTTGAGCTGGTGAAAGCAATCATTACATTGATTGCGTTTTTACCTATTTTATTTCATTTATCTAAATACGTTCCTACATTACCTATTATTGGAGAGTTAGATCATTCTTTAGTATGGGCGGCAATAGTCTGGTCAATTTTCGGAACTGTTCTGTTAATGGTCGTAGGTGTAAAGTTACCAGGCTTGCAATTTAACAATCAAAAAGTAGAGGCTGCATATCGTAAGGAATTGGTCTATGGCGAAGACCATGCAGACCGCGCAAAACCTGCTACCTTGCGTGAATTATTTAGTAATGTACGGAAAAACTACTTCCGTCTCTATTTCCATTATGCCTATTTTAATATGACAGCGATTTGGTACGGTCAACTTGATATTTTATATAACTTAGTTGTTCTTTTCCCATCAATTGCTGCTGGTAAACTTACATTAGGTTTAATTCAACAAATTGCGAATGTGTTTGGACGTGTACGTGAATCTTTCCAATATTTAATTAGTTCATGGAAAACAATTATTGAATTACTTTCGATTTATAAGCGTTTAAAAGCCTTTGAATCGATACTACACAAATAAAAGAAAGCCCGCGAAAGCGGGTTTTTTTATGAGTTTTGGTTTAATGAGTTGCATTATAAAAATTGAGAATAGGGCCTACTAATGGTTGTTGCGATTTATCTAAAGTCACTTGAATCTCTTTATAGTTAAACGTGTCTTCGTCGTAATATTTCGCAATGCCATGTGTTTTATTATTAAGTTGGGGAATTTGATAACTAAAAAAAGCTATTTTCTTAGATGGATGAACAATATTGATCAGTTTTTTAGAGTCTTTATAACCACCAAACTCATTTTCAAGGCTTTCTTTTAAAAGCTCTGAAAAATAGAGCGTTGCGTTTGGTAGTCCACAGCCGACACAAAAAGAAGAATCGTAAAGTTCTATGGCCTGTTTTTGGTCTGAGCTCATTGTTAAGGCAAAACCACTACCATTGGCACCCGCATTTGCTTGCACGTCTTGCCAATTTCTAGGCACAAGCACTAACCCTATTTCAGGCAATGCAAGAAGCTTAAGCTGCTTGGCATGTTGAGCATCGAGTTTAAAATTAAAATGGCAGCTTTTTAGTGTGCATTTTTCAAAATCTTTAAGCAAACCATCATCAGTAGGGTTCAGTGCCGTAACGCCATAAAATGGAACTGTAATACCATTTAAAAATTTTGCCTCTCCAAGCTTGTAGAACTGATTATCTGCTTTGCGGGTTGCGGCAGAGCTATAAAACTTTGGGAAATGGGGTGTAAAGCTTTTTACTTCGGCATGTGTAATTGAAGCTGTACTCACTAATGCGATACATAGTAAAAAATATAGTTTTTTCATTTTTAAAAAGTAATCATTTAAATTTTATATCAACCTAGCATATTCTTTTAAACTAGAAGGTAACCCAAAATTTTATACTGTTTTAATTTAATAATAAAACAGACCTGTAGAGACATGACAAAATGAAAAAAATGCTTTCAATCTGCTGTTTAGCAGTGATGAGTTCTTATAGTTTTGCTCAAGACATAAAAGGCATTTCATTTTCACACCAAGAATGGGAAATTTCTTGTAGCAACACAGGAACTTGTAAGACGGCAGGTTATCAAAATGAAGAAAATGGTGATAATCCAGCATCGCTGCTATTGGTGCGTCAAGCGGGCCCAAAGCAACCAGTACAGGCTGAATTTGCTTTATCAGACTATGAGCAAAGCTTGCCTGCAAGTCAGCTTAAAAATATCCACTTTTATGTGAATGGCAAAGATTTAGGCACCGTTACTGTAGATGGTGTTGAGCTGCCATTAATGGGTAAATTGAACAATTCGCAAGTCAACGCTTTACTCCAACAGTCTAAACAAAAAACTGAAATTGTATTTAAAAATGCACAGCATCAATGGAAAATTTCTGATGCAGGAATGACTGCTGTTTTATTAAAAATGGATGATTTCCAAAAGCGTATAGGAACGGTCGGTGCTTTGGTTAAAAAGGGAAATACCAATGAAGCTAAAGTCCTTATGCCGCAACCGAAGCTTATTGTTAAACATATTAAAACTACAGCTAAACCTTATCTAACGTTACAGCCAAACAGTAAACAATATCAAGCAATACACCGTAGCTTGATGGCAGCTCAAGCGAACCCTAAAGAACAAGGTTTTTGCGAGGGAATCTATGGTGGTAGTGATGGATCTGAGCCGCAGAAAATAGAACTTTATAAACTTACCAATAAGAGAGTTTTAGCAACTACTCTATGTTGGAGAGGTGCCTATAACGAAGGGAATGGTGCTTGGGTGCTTGATGAGTCTTTGATTGGTAAAGCAACATTTGTGACCGAGACCGCTTCTGATTTTGACAGTGGAATTATTAGTAGCGCTCAAAAGGGAAGAGGCATTGGAGATTGCTGGGCAAGTGAAGAATGGGTGTGGGATGGACAAAAGTTTGTACATACGAAAGATATGTGGACAGGTATGTGCAAAGGTTTGGCAGCAGGGGGCGTATGGGAGCTTGATAAAATTGAGTCTATTGTCAAATAGCTTGGTGGTCGACTAAAAATATCTTTAGGAAAAGAATAAATGATTAAAAGGAAAAAAGAGATAGCTTTCTTGGTTGTAGCTGGAATGTTTGCTTGTTTTGCCAGTCCTGCTTTTGCTGCACCTTTGGATATTTTAGAGTTTAAAAAAACACAGTTAAGCCAAAATGAGCAGGACCAAGTTTGTATACAAGTTAAAAATATTTGTGAGCATCCTGATCAATGGCGGATTTTAAAAACAGTAGATCAGAAATTATGGCTTCTGTCTGGTGGCGATATTATTCAATTTAATCACTCTGCGGCGGGGCTCAAAGTATTGAGACAGTGGCATGTAGATCTTTCTAATCAAAAGGAGGGCACATCTGTTGGGCAATTTATTTTTCCCAAGCTTTTTCCTATGGCCCAAAACCGTTATGCCATTGCTGTAATCGACTCATTTTCTGAAATGTATTCAGGAGGCGGTGCAAATATTGAGCGTGCGAGTTTTTATGAGTTAACAGATTCTGGAAAGACACACCAGTTTATTGCGAACTATCCATTTGGTTTTAGTCGGATGATCAGAGCTTGTTTTTCTGAGCAAGACTATGAAAGTTCAAAAGGAAATTGTCATGATGAGGATTCTTTAAGTCTGGATATTCGTCCCCTCAAACCGTTATTGTGGCAATTTCGCTATCGTTATAGTTTAGGCGTATCACCCGCCTCAGATTCGGGTGAGAAATCATATAAGGATAGTCGAAACTTAAATATTGACTTAAATAAAGCACCAGAACAACCGAGCATTCCTGAAACATGGAATTATGCTGGAATGGGGTAATCATTTGGTTTGGTTAAGTGATTTAAAGAATCACATCATTTACTGATTTTTATTTTAATCAAAGTTTGAATTGTGTGCAGTTTCACGATTTACAGAGTCATAACAGGTAACTCCACTCGCTCTGTGATACAAAGAACAGATTGTTTATTGGAGCTAGACCTATGTCACGTCATGTTTATGCGATTGCCCGCCGTAACTTTTCGCATTTGAGCCGTTCAGTTTGTATGGCAATTGCTGTATTGGGTACAACTCAAATCACGATGGCTGGTCCAACAGTCGATCAGTTGAGTGACTGTTTAGTTAAGGCCACAACCACTTCAGACAAGACCACTGTACTTCAATGGACATTTACGGCTTTAGCTGCTCATCCTGATTTAAAAGCATTTAGTAATGTAACACCTGAGCAAAAAGATCAGTTAGACCAAAAACTGGCACAGGTTTTACAACGTGTGATTGTGGAGCAATGTTCTACCCAAACTAAAGCTGTGATTCAAGCGGAAGGTGTTAAGGCAGTCGGCGAAGCTTTCCAGCAGTTAGGTCAAAGTGCTGGCGAAGATATTGTGAAAGACCCAGCGGTTAAACAGCAGTTGCAGGGCACATTGCGCTATATCGACTTAAATAAATTAGTAACAACGTTTTTAACACCAGAAATTTGGAATAAGTTAGGGATCACAAGATAAAAATCTAGTTTTCTGCTTCTCAAATAAATGTATGTAACCAGCTATTAGACGAAATTACTTTCTAACTAATAGCTGGTTTATTTTTAATGGCTTTAATGGCAAGGTCTACTTAAATACTAATCGTCGCCCCTAAAACTTTTACAAACTGCGCTAACCAAGCTGGATGTGCAGGCCAAGCTGGTGCAGTCACTAAATGTCCATCCGTAACAGCTTCGGTCACAGCAATATCTGCGTATTGTCCACCTGCTAATTTTACTTCGGCAGCACATGCTGGATAAGCCGAACACAAGCGGTCTTTTAGTACGTCTGCCGCAGCAAGTAACTGAGCGCCATGGCATACAGCTGCAATTGGTTTTTTCACTCGATCAAACTCACGCACAATTTCGATAACACGTTCATTCATGCGTAAATATTCTGGTGCACGACCACCCGGAATGACTAAACCTACATAGTCTTTAGTATTAACAACATCAAAATCATAGTTAATGGCAAAATTGTGACCGCGTTTTTCGCTATAGGTTTGGTCACCTTCAAAGTCATGAATAGCAGTCGCAATATGGTCGCCGTTTTTTTTATTTGGGCAAATTGCATGCACGGTATAACCTAAGCCAGTTAAGAACTGAAATGGAACCATAGTTTCATAGTCTTCGGCATAGTCACCGACCAATATTAAAATCTTTTTAGACATGATTTATCCCTCTTTTTAAAATATAAGTTATCTAAATTCTTAATTTAAATTAGCACAGTCACTGTGTAGTTTTTTAGGAAAAAGCCCATTCTTTAGTCGAAGGTTAATTCATAGGTGATATAAAAAAAGCCCCGATAAATTGAGGATTTTTAAAGCTCATTAGGTCTTTTCTTATAACTGGCAAGCTTTACTTTGATATTCATAACGGTTGACGATGTATTCCTTACCATTCCATCGATAAATAGCAAAACAGAAGCCTGGACCGCCATTTTCAATATCAAGCCAACCATCTTTGCCTTTAGTTTTCAAAAAGGTAGGTATGCCAGAGTCACTAAATAGTTGTTTCCATTTACCGTCTTTTTGCTGTGAAATAATATGGTAGCCAACGCCAGTATTGCCATAGCACATGCTGCTACTATCTTGAATAATGGCATCTTTACGGCCATCACCATTTAAATCTTGATAAATAATAATTTCACCAGTATCACAGTTGCCTTTCCAGCCATGTTTTGTTTTTTTGAAATCTGTAGCTTTAAAAATAGATGCCACTTCACTTTTTGGAATTTGAATAGATTGAGCGAAAAGTGTCGAGTTTATTAACAATAAAGAAGTCGTAATAAGTAATCTAATTTTCATGGTTAACCTATTAGGGATGGTTTTAGTTTAAAAATTTATTGTGGGTTCATTAAGTTTATAAAACAGATAAAAAACCCGCTCTAAAGCGGGTTTTTCTAAACATTGGATTAGCTTAACCAATCAATTTTTTCATTAATTCATTTACTTGCGCAGGGTTGGCTTTCCCCTTAGAAGCTTTCATGACTTGACCGACAAGACCATTAAAGGCTTTTTCCTTACCAGACTTGTATTCTTCAACCATTTTTTCATTGGCTGCAAGTACTTCTTTAATGATTGCTTCAATCGCACCAGTGTCGGTTTCTTGCTTTAAGCCTTTTTCCGCAATAATGTCATCGGCAGATTTACCTTCCGATTCCCACATAAAACCAAAGACTTGTTTTGCAATCTTACCGCTGATGGTGTTATCAACAATACGTGCAATCATGCCACCAAGCTGTTCAGCAGAAACAGGTGAGTCTGCTAAGTCTAGGTTTGCTTTGTTTAAAGCACCTGAGAATTCACCCATTACCCAGTTTGCAGATACTTTACCTTGTGCGGCACCGCCCGCAGCAGCCACAACAGCCTCGAAAAAGTCCGCCATTTCGCGTGAGAGCGTAAGTACATGTGCATCGTACTCAGTTACACCAAAGTCTGCGATAAAGCGTGCACGGCGTGCAGCAGGTAGCTCTGGAAGCGTAGCACGAGCAGCTTCAATTTGCTCATCTGCAATAATCACTGGTAACAAGTCTGGATCTGGGAAGTAGCGGTAATCATTCGCTTCTTCTTTAGAACGCATTGAACGCGTTTCCATTTTATTTGGATCGAATAAACGTGTTTCTTGGTCGATGCTTCCGCCGTATTCCAAAATTTCCATTTGGCGTTCAATTTCAACATTGATCGCTTGCTCGATGAAACGGAATGAGTTGAGGTTTTTCAACTCACAGCGTGTACCAAATGGCTGTCCCGGACGACGTAAAGACACGTTACAGTCTGCACGGAATGAACCTTCAGCCATGTTACCGTCAGAAATACCTAACCAACGCACAAGTGTGTGAATTGATTTGATGTAAGCCACAGCTTCTTCAACCGAACGCATATCTGGTTCAGACACGATTTCAAGCAATGGTGTACCAGCACGGTTTAAGTCAATGCCAGACATGCCTTCAAATTGGTCATGAATAGATTTACCCGCATCTTCTTCGAGGTGAGCACGTGTTACGCCAATACGTTTAATTGTGCCATCTTCAAGTTGGATATCAACATGGCCTAAGCCAACAATCGGGTTATCCATCTGGCTAATTTGGTAGCCTTTTGGCGAGTCAGGGTAGAAATAGTTTTTACGTGCGAACACAGATGCTTGGTCGATGTATGCATCAATACCCAAACCAAAGCGAATCGCAAGATCAACCACTTTTTGATTGAGAACAGGTAAAACACCTGGCATTGCCAAGTCTACAAGGCTCGCTTGAGTGTTTGGGTCTTGACCAAATTCAGTCGATGAACCAGAGAAAATTTTAGAGTTGGTTGCAAGCTGAGTGTGGATTTCGATACCAATAACGACTTCCCAACCGTCAATCAATTTCAACTTTTGAGCTTCAGCCATTATGCATTCTCCTCAGCAATTGCCGCACGTTTGGTATGCCAGTCAGTATTTTGTTGGTATTGATGAACAATGGACAACAATTGTGATTCTGACCAGTAGTTGCCAATCAATTGTAAGCCGACAGGCAAGCTGTCTTTGTCAAAACCAACAGGAGCATTAATTGCTGGTAAGCCTGCTAAGTTCACTGCAAGTGTATAGATATCGCCTAAATACATTTCAGTTGGACTTAAGTTTGCACCAATTTTATAAGCAGTGGTTGGGGCAGAAGGAGCAGCAATCACGTCTACATTTTCAAATGCTTTTAAGAAGTCTTGTTGAATTAAACGACGTACTTTTTGCGCTTTCACATAGTAAGCATCGTAATAACCCGCAGAGAGGGCATAGGTACCAATTAAGATGCGGCGTTGAACTTCTGGACCAAAACCTTCTGAACGTGAACGCTTGTAAAGATCCATCAAGTCAGCTGGGTTTTCACAGCGATAGCCGTAGCGAACACCATCGTAACGAGACAAGTTAGAAGATGCTTCTGCTGGCGCGATGAGGTAATACGTTGGTACATAGGCTTCAGTCATGTTGAGGTCAATCTCAACAAGCGTTGCACCCATTTCTTCAAGCTTTTTCAAAGACTCTTCAACACGAGCTTTTACGTCAGCATCTAAACCAGCCACGTTGAAATACTGTTTAGGAATACCAATACGTAAACCTTTTACAGATGTGCCATTTAAGTTTGCAACGTAGTCATCAACTTCTTTTTTAACAGAAGTTGAGTCTTTTGCATCGTGACCTGCCATTACATTCATCAGGAAAGCACAATCTTCAGCAGAACGTGCCATTGGACCTGCTTGGTCTAAAGATGATGCATAGGCAATGATCCCGAAACGAGATACACGGCCATAGGTTGGTTTTAAGCCCGTTAAACCACAGAAAGAGGCTGGTTGGCGAATTGAACCACCTGTGTCAGTACCCGTTGCAAATGGTGCTAAATCAGCCGCTACAGCCGCTGCTGAACCACCAGATGAACCACCCGGAACATGATCAAGTGCCCATGGGTTGCTTGTTGCACCTACATATGAGCTTTCCGAAGTTGAACCCATTGCAAACTCGTCCATGTTCACTTTACCTAAAGTGATAAGACCAGCAGCTTTCGTTTTTTCAACAACCGTTGCATCGTAAGGAGAGATGAAGTTGTCTAATATTTTTGAACCAGCAGTTGTTTTAATGCCTTTGGTACAAAAAATATCTTTATGTGCCAGAGGAATACCCGTTAGAGCAGTTGTATTACCCGCTTTTAATGCAGCATCGGCAGCGTCTGCTTCTGCAAGCGCTTGTTCAGGTGTAACCGTCACATAGCTTTTAACTTGTGAGTCGATTTTAGCAATACGTTTTAAATAGTGTTCAGTCAGTTCGCGAGATGAAAACTTCGCTTGGCTTAAGCCCTCAGCAAGTTCACGAATTGATAAGCGATGTAAATCAGTCATGAGTAAAATTTCTTTACATTCAAAATAGGGAAGATGGGTTAATTGAGTAAAAGTTATTCAATCACGCGAGGAACAAGATACAAACCATCTTGAGTTGCTGGTGCAACTGCTTGGTACTCATCTCGATGATTGCTTTCAGTTACCACATCAGCACGTAAAGGTTGAGGATTGTCAAAAGGACTTTTCAAAGGTTCTACGCCTTCCGTATCAATGCCTTTTAAGGTTTCCATCATGCCTAAAATTTTATTTAGACTTTGAGCATATTCAGCAGATTGCGTATCATTGAGCGACAATCGAGCAAGATTGGCGATTGCTGAAACTGTTTGTGCATTTAAATCTGCTGAATGCTGTGCATCCGATGTAGACATAACATCACCTAATCAGTATTAAAAATTTTCAAAATATCGTGCGTTATAATAAGCGATTGACTTGTTCAAATCATCACATTTAGTTTAAAGTTGCCACCTTGCATCCACATGAAAGTTTAACTGAGAACGAACCGTGATTCTAAAACGACTAATTGGCTTGTTTTCGCCGGATCTAGCCATTGATTTAGGTACAGCAAATACACTTATTTATGCACCAGGCCGCGGCATTATATTAAATGAACCAACAGTTGTGGCAATTCGTCACAGTGGTTCACAAAAAATTGTTGCTGCTGTAGGTCTAGATGCTAAGCAAATGTTAGGCCGTACACCTGCGAATATTTCTGCAATTCGTCCAATGAAAGACGGTGTAATTGCGGATTTTGAAGTGACTGAAACCATGTTAAATCAGTTTATTGGTAAAGTTCACGAAAAACGTTTGTTCCCACCTGCACCTCGTGTGGTTGTATGTGTACCATGTAAATCAACTTTGGT
Source organism: Acinetobacter sp. IK31 (assembly GCF_035615195.1). Classification (NCBI taxonomy): domain Bacteria; kingdom Pseudomonadati; phylum Pseudomonadota; class Gammaproteobacteria; order Moraxellales; family Moraxellaceae; genus Acinetobacter; species Acinetobacter sp. IK31. The sequence continues at coordinate 24,192 of NZ_JANBOB010000012.1, forward strand.
CGAGCGTCGTGCGATTCGCGAAGCAGTATTTAATGCTGGTGCCCGTGATGTTCGTCTCATTGAAGAGCCTATGGCTGCTGCAATTGGCGCAGGTATGCCAGTTGAACAGGCGTGTGGTTCTATGGTTGTGGATGTTGGTGGTGGTACAACAGAAATTGCAATTATTTCATTGCAAGGTTGTGTCTATGCTGACTCTTTACGCATCGGTGGTGACGTATTTGATGAGCAAATCATCAATTATGTTCGTAAAGCTCATGGTTGCGTGATTGGTGAAACCACAGCAGAAATTATTAAAAAAGAAGTCGGTATGGCTGTTTCTGATGGCACAACATTAGAAATTGAAGTACGTGGTCGTAACCTTGCAGAAGGTGTACCTCGTGCAATTACCGTAACTTCTGACGAAATTACTCAAGCAATTTCTGATCCATTACAAAACATTGTAAGTGCAGTAAAATCAGCACTTGAGCAAACTCCTCCAGAACTTTCTTCTGATATTGCTGAGCGCGGTATTGTGTTGACAGGTGGTGGTGCATTGCTCCGTAACCTCGATAAATTATTAGCTCAAGAAACAGGTTTACCGGTTGTTGTTGCTGAAGATCCTCTTACTTGCGTAACCCGTGGTGGTGGTAAAGTATTGGAATTCTTTGACAACCCGAACCATGACATGCTTTTTGTTGGTTAAGTTTAAGGATTAGGCGGTGCAACAGAATATTTTTTCAAGACAGCCGCCATCTTTCCGCTCGTTCATTATTGCGGTCATTACATGTTTGGTTGTGCTGTTTTTTGACTGGCGCATGCCTTATGTAATTCAGCCAGCAAGGGATGTCTTGTACGCTGCATATAATCCAATTTATGCATTGGCCAGTTATCCGGTACTGTCGAGAGAATGGCTGAATCAACAAACAAAATCTGAAGCACAGCTGCGTCGTGAAAATACTGCGATGCAGGCTGAGTTGTTACAAGCCCAAGTCCGATTGCAGAAGCTTTCTGAACTATCAGCTGAAAATACCCGTTTGCGTGGTCTGCTTGATACGCCGTTAATTATTGATGGTCGTATGGAGATTGCCGAAGTGATTGGTACCGATGCGGACCCATTGCGTCATATCATCATTATTAACCGAGGCTCTATGGACCATTTAAAGGTCGGCCAAACGGTTTTAGATGATAAGGGGATTATGGGGCAGATCATTAATGTATATCCTCATAGCTCACGTATAATGCTGTTATCAGATAAAGAGCATTCACTTTCTGTGCGCCTTGAACGTACTGGAATGCGGGCGATTGTTTCTGGTACGGGTGATTTGGGCCGTTTGAAAATGGAATATGTTCCGACCAGTGCGAACATTCAGGTGGGGGATAAAGTGTTTAGCTCAGGTTTGGGTGAACATTTCCCAGCAGGTTATGCAGTGGGTACAGTTGCCAAAATAAGACGTCATAATTCAGGTGAATTTGCTGAAATTGATGTAACACCAGCAGCGCAATTAGCAACAGGACACCATGTTGTAGTGCTTTTCTCTGAGTCATTAGCGAAGGAGCAACCCTATGCCGATCGCTAAACTAAAGCGAGAAAAGAACAATGATCCATTATGGGGGATTATTATCTCCGTTATTATTGGATCAGTACTCATGATTTATCCGTTGTCTTACGATATTTCAGGCTGGCGTCCATTATTCATGCTGATGATTACGCTATTTTGGGTCGTCTGTCAGCCTTCTTGGTGTGGTGTCTGGTTTGCATTTGGAATGGGGATTTTTACAGATTTGTTGCTTGATGCACCGTTAGGACTCAATGCTTTAAGTTTTGTCATTATGACTTTTCTAACCCGTTTTTTAATTCGGGAACGCCGTATTTTGACTTTTGGTAATTTGTGGACAATTGCAACTCTGGTCATTATTGCCCATTTAGTATTTATGTGGGTAACACAAACCATGGGTGGGATTCACTTTTCGCTTGCTAGACATTGGCAACCATTGATGACAAGTATCATCACTTGGCCCATCGTCTATTATTGTTTGGCAAAATGGCGCATATAGTTTTAGCTTCTAGTTCTCCTCGTCGGAAGGAACTATTACAACAATTGGGTTTGGTTTTTGAAATCTATAGCCCAGATATTGATGAGTCTGTTCATAAGGATGAACTGGTTCATCAATATGTTGAACGTTTAGCGAGAGAAAAAGCGCAAACTGTATTAAACCTTTTTCCAGAAGCAATTGTTATCGCTGCCGATACGAGTCTTGGGCTTGATGGCCAAATTATTGGCAAGCCTGAATCGAAAGATCATGCTTTTGAAATATGGAAACAACTATCTGGACGCTGGCATGACGTATTTTCAGGGATATGTATTGCCACTCAACAACAAGTTTTGAGTCAGGCGGTACAAACACAAGTTGAGTTCCAACATCTGACTATACAAGATATGGAAGACTATTGGGCCACAGGTGAGCCTGTAGGGAAGGCCGGTGGGTATGCAATTCAAGGAATTGCTTCTCAATATATTCCCCAAATTCAAGGAAGTTATAGTAATGTGGTAGGACTTCCTTTATACGAATTTGCACAGTTATTAAAAAGAGTAAAGACATAAAGGGGTTGTTATCATTCTTAATTGAATAGCATTGTCGATGAACACTAGACAAAGTTAAAGTTAACAGCTTCTCTGACTCTTTAATAAAAATTTTATAATGCTTTGAGTTTATGTATGTCAGAAGAATTACTTATTAATGTCACGCCTATGGAGTGTCGGGTGGCATTAATCGAAAATGGAACTGTTAATGAGCTGTATGTCGAGCGTACGGTCAAGCGCGGTCTAGTCGGTAATATTTACAAAGGCAAAGTCGTGCGAGTGCTTCCGGGCATGCAAGCTGCTTTTGTTGATATCGGGTTATCTCGAACAGCCTTCTTACACATCAATGATATGGTTTGGCCTCGTTCACAACCTACCCCAAATGTCTTTGAGCTATTACATCCCGGACAAACCCTAACCGTTCAAGTCATGAAAGATATGTTAGGAACGAAGGGGGCACGTCTGAGTACAGATCTTTCAATCCCTTCTCGTTATCTGGTTCTTATGCCATACGGTAACCATATTGGCGTATCGCAGCGTATTGAGTCTGAAGAAGAGCGGGATAGATTACGTAATATTATTGAAGGTATTCAATCTGAACATAATCTGCCGGGTAGCGTGATTGTACGTACGGCTGCTGAAGGTGTGGATGAGGCTGAAATTGCACGGGATATGTGCTATCTGAGTAAATTATGGGAATACATCCAACGTAAGCAGATTGATGTTGCAGTTCCTTCCTTAATTTTTGAAGAGCTTCCATTACCTCAGCGTATTATTCGAGATTTAGCAAGCGAAGAAACTGCAAAGATCTATGTCGATTCGAGAGAAATTCATGCCAAACTTATGGAGTTTGTTGAAGAATTTGTTCCGAATATGCAGAGTCGACTCATTCATTATCCGGGTGAGCGACCGCTATTTGATCTTTATAATGTCGAAGAAGATATCCAAAAAGCCCTTCAAACCCGTGTAGCTTTGAAATCTGGTGGTTATCTTATGATCGACCAGACTGAAGCCATGACAACGATTGACGTGAATACCGGTTCATATGTCGGTGGTCGTAGTCTTGAAGACACGGTTTTTAAAACCAATATGGAAGCGACACAAGTCATTGCACGTCAACTTAGACTGCGTAATTTGGGTGGTATTCTCATTATTGATTTTATTGACATGCAAGAAGCAATTCACCGTGAAGAGGTGATGCGTCAATTTGAAAAAATGCTTGAGCGCGATCACGCCAAGACAAAAATTACTCAAGTGTCAGAACTTGGGCTGGTCGAAATGACCCGTAAACGAACACGTGAATCGTTAGAACATTTGCTGTGTGAGTCGTGTCCAACGTGCCAAGGGCGTGGTTTTGTCAAAACAGCAGAGACAGTGTGTTACGAGATATTTCGTGAGATATTACGCTATACCCGCGCATTTGAGTCAACGAGTGGCTTTACTGTCGTTGCCCATCCTTCTGTGATTGACCGGTTATTAACAGCAGAAGCGCCAGCAGTGGCTGATTTAGAGCATTTCATCAACCGTGTGATTAAATTTCAGGTCGAAAATTTATATACGCAAGAGCAATACGATATCATTTTAAGTTAAAGTTGTAACAAGATATCGCTTAATCCTTGTTACAACTGAAATTTTACTTTCATTCATGAATTTTAAATACTACTTACATACAGTAGCCGTAGACGTTCTCCCTATTTAACGTCTTAGCAAACAATAAGAGGTATAACCCATGAATGTAAGTGAAAACTTAATTAGCAACGGTCTTAAACATGTTTTAGATAGCACGCCAGTCAATAGCTGCTATATGTTGAATGACCAAGGTAAAGAAGTGCCGATTACAACTGCGATGATTCGTTCAGTATGTCATCAGTTGCTTAACCAGTGCCGCACAATCAAAAAATAAGGGGCCATTTCAAAGCCCCTTAACTTTTTCTAACTTGCTGAATGATGTTTCAGCTGCTTCTCTGCAATAATTTCTTCAAAACGTTGAATCTCATCTTCTAAATGAGTCAAAAGGTTTTGCATTTTTGGCAAAGCATTTCGACAAGCTGTTAATCCCACTTCAAGCTTATCTAAATAACTAGTCATGGTAATATTTAAAGCTTGTCCATCCATAACAATGGAAGCAGGGTAGAGAGCGTCTAATTTTGCGCCATTCCAATAAAGTGGCTCACGTGGCCCTGGTACATTGGAAATCACTAAATTGAATGCCTGACGCTTAGGAAGCATTCCTGACATGATGTTTAATCCTGCCGGACCATAAACCACTGCACTATAGTTTAAAATTTCATTAGCAGTCATACGGCTAAAGCGTTGCTTTGAATTTTGCATGCTGCGACGAATAATTTCTAGACGTTCTAATGGTTGGTCTTTATGAGTCCCTAAATTTGCCAGAATCATGGTAATTCGGTTACTCATATCAGAATCATCTGTGCGTAATGAAGCTGGAACCATGGCAATAAGTGGCTTTTTAGGTAAGCTATTTTGACTAATCAAATATTCACGTAAAGCACCAGAACATACGGCGAGCACAACATCGTTAATCGTTACGCCTAATGCTTTTGAAATTTTTCTAAGGCGGCTCAATTCAAAGGATTGGGCAGCAAAACGACGTGAAGCACTTACTCTTTGGTTCAAAATCGAAACTGGCGCCTGAAAGGTAGAAACATAATCAGGATTTTTGCCCATTTCTTTAAATATAGTCTGAGATAACTCTTGCATGACTTTAGGGGCTATATCGAGCTGAGACTTAATGCCTCCTAAAATACTCTTAATTTTACTTGTACTTGGAGTAGGCACTTTTAGGCGTTTAGTTCTTTTGCTCTCAACACACCATAAAGGAACCACGTGTTTCTCTTCAGGTGTCTTTGAAAGTGATTTTTCAATTAAACGCATACCGGCAACGCCATCAACCATTGCATGATGGATTTTAAAATACATGGCAAAACGGTTGCCTTCGATTCCTTCAATAATGTCACAAGTCCAAAGTGGCTTTGCACGATCAATTAATGAACTATGTTGTTGCGAGATATAAACCAAAAGCTCACGAATACGCCCTGGATGAGGCAAAGCAATATGGCGGAAGTGATGATCGATATCAAACTCTTCATCCTCATCCCAAAATAGACCATTTAAACGGTTATTGAAGGGTGGAATAGGAATGCTTTTTGAGCGTTTAATATCTTCTACTAAATCATGTACAAAGGTTTCAGGTGCATTTTCAGGAATTTCAAATAAAAATAATCCACCGACATGCATGGGTTGCTGTCTTTTTTCAAGTGACAGAAAAATGAAATCAATTGGGTGTAATGGACGCATAAATCATTGTGCCTCATGCATTTTTCTAAGAAGCCCTTATCTGAGCTCTTATTAGAATTATAGAACCGTAAAATTAAGTATATAGCGTTTAGAGTAGATAAAATATGACTTTGTGTACGTAACATGACATAAAAAAAACCACTGATTTAGCAGTGGTTTTTTGATAACAAATTACTTTTTCATGTTGCCTGTATGTAATCCGCACTCTTTTTGAGTCGCTTCTTCCCACCACCAACGTCCTTCACGCTCATGTTGGTTTGGTAATACAGCTCGTGTACACGGTTCACAGCCAATAGAAACAAAACCACGTTCGTGGAGAGGGTTATATGGAATTTCCATCATACGGATGTAGCTCCATACCTCAGCACTTGTCCAGTTCGCTAAAGGATTATATTTAATGAGTTGTTTGTCTGGACCTGAGAAGCCTGCATCAGCTTGTACGACAGGAATTTCTGTACGTGTACCTGGACTTTGATCTTTACGTTGACCTGTAATCCAGCCATCTAAAGTCGCAAGTTTTTTACGTAAAGGCTGAACTTTTCGAATACCACAACATTCTTGATGCCCATCTGTAAAAAAGCTGAATAAACCTTTTTCGTTTACCATGTTTTGAACAGCTTCAGATTCAGGGAAACAAATTTCGATATTGATATTGTAGTGTTTACGGACAGTTTCAATAAATTGGTAAGTTTCAGCATGGAGGCGGCCAGTGTCGAGACTAAAGACACGGAAAGGCTTACCCAAACGTGAAGCAATATCAATTAAAACAACATCTTCTGCTCCCGAAAAAGAAATTGCGATTTCACCTTGTTGGCTTAAAGCAAGTTCTAAAATTTCCCGAGGGCTTTTGGTTGCATATTCAGCAGCAAGAGCATCTACGATATCAATAGTCGGAATAACGGTCATGTGTGTTCCTGGCAAAAGGCTTGGGCGCATTGAGTTATGAAAAATATTCTAAAGGATAGTTGATAAACTGCTTAGCACTTTAATTTCGATCCTTATGAATAAAATTGATTTGATCAATAACAACGCAAAACTGAAAATCTTAATGGTATGATACAGCAATTTTTAACCAACGTTGGAAGCATTCATGGAAATCGTATGCCTAGATCTTGAAGGGGTTTTAGTTCCTGAAATCTGGATCAATTTCGCTAAAAAAACAGGGATTAAAGAACTCGAGGCTACAACTCGTGATATTCCGGATTATGATGTTTTAATGACTCAGCGTCTCAATATTTTAAAAGAACACGGTCTAGGCTTAAATGACATTCAAGAAGTCATTGCTGAGATGGGGCCTTTACCAGGTGCAAAAGAATTTGTTGAATGGGTGAGCACTCATTTCCAACTCGTGATCTTGTCAGATACTTTCTATGAGTTTGCACATCCTTTAATGAAGCAATTGGGTTGGCCAACCATTTTCTGTCATAAATTAGAGACAGATGAACAAGGAATGATTACGGCTTATAAGCTACGTCAACCAGATCAAAAACGTGAATCGGTTAAGGCACTTCATGGCTTAAATTTCCGCGTAATCGCTGCGGGCGATTCATATAACGATACAACCATGCTGGGTGAAGCTGACCATGGTTTCTTATTTGATGCGCCGACAAACGTTATTGCTGAGTTTCCACAGTTTCCAGCAATTAATGGATATGATGCATTAAAAGAAGCAATCCGTTCAGTTTCGAAACGTACGATTCCAGCTTAAGAGTAAATAATAAAAAAGGCGCTTTAAGCGCCTTTTTTATATGAATGAGTTTTGAAACTTAGAATTTATAACCAAGTTTTAAACCATAAGCGATTGCATTGTTGTCAGAGAACTCTGCAAGATATTGGTCGCTACCAGCTTGTGCGCCAGTTTGAGCTTTAGCATCGCCCAACCAGAAGTATTTTACGCCACCAGCAATAAACGTTTGTGGAGTAGGGCTATATTGAAGGCCTAAACCTACGTTCCAGTAACCTTCAGTTGGGCCTAGAGTTGTGATTGGGTCACCAGCACCAGAGTCCCAACCTACAGAAACATTACCCGCCCATTTGTCGTTAAGTTTTCGACCAACACCTGTAGTCACTGTCCATTGGTCATCTGCATAGCTAACTAAATCGAAGCCATTTGGACGGTTAACAATAGGTAGTTGCCCTACAACTTTTGATAGTTGCCCAAATTTGTATGGTTGAACAGAGAAATCTTTCCAGTTCACCCAACGTACGTTGGCAAAGGCAACAGTGTCAGCCATGATTCCCGTTTGGAAATCAAAGTTAACTGATTGAGGCGTCGTAATTGTGGTATCTGCTGAGCTATTTTTAATTGCTTCACCAGCTGCAGCTTGTCCTAATAGTGAAAGCGCAGGAAGTGTAGGTAAGTTTTCACGAATATTGACATCATGGTCAACTTCAGAACGATAAGTTAAAGAAGCTTTTAATGCAATTTCTGGAATTTGATAAGCAAAACCTGCTAACCAACCCACACCGCCAGTTTCTTTAATATCTGCATCATAGCCATTATAGATACTATAAGCTTGTCCACGAAGACTAATGTTCCCCTTAATTGTTTGGTATACACCACCCGCATAGAGATTCCAGTTTTTGTTTGGTTGGAAACCAAATACCATTGCTAGGTTCTGGGTATCAACTTCAACTTTTGTGCCACCCTTGCCAAGCAAACCATTAATGTTATTTATTCCAGCATCTACTGCTTTTGTGACACCTTCTGTGATTTGTTGCATCGCTGCAGTATTCGCTTGAATAGCTGCTTTTGCTTGATCAATATTAGCCCCAGGTAGAGCGCCAGAATCTAGCAGCTTTTGTGCTGCATCTGTAACTTGAGTGTTAATTCCGTTTGTAATAGTTTGCTGGCGAATAACTGCTAAAGCAGCCGGAGCTAGAATTGTATTAGAAGAGTCTGAAACGAATACATTTTGACCTTTATATTCTGCATCTGCACCAAATGGTTGGTCATAAAGTAAACCAAATGAGAATTTATCGTTAATTTGTAGTTTTAATGCTGCATTAGGGAAATAATAATCCTCACCCATATCAGCAATATCACGGCGAGTTGCGCTTGATCCTGCTTCTTTACCCGATACATCTGGGTCTAGAGCAGTGATACCAGCTTCAAAGTAGTTTCCTGGCTGCAAAAATGCAGACATTGATTGTCCAGAGCGATCCAATGCTGCTGCAAAAACCCCAGTTGCAGGCAGCGTTGCTAAAATCATTGCAGTGCTCAGATGTTTTAATTTCATTTTAATCTTTCCTTGAACTTCAAGACATTTTTTTAAAAGTAACAGAGTTAAACCGTTTAAACTGTGTTGCCTTCAAAGCTTCTAATTACAACTTATAAAAGCTTTGATAACTCCATGTAACAAAAATAGCATAATTACAATAAGAGTAAATCTGTTATATGAACTGAAGAGTACTCACTTTTTATACAAATAGTGTCAATAATGGATGAAATATGAAGGAATATTTGTATTGAAAAATTAATTTAATTAATTGATATTTATATTTTTTATCTATTAGTAAAGTGGATTGTTTTAGTGACATTTTTGTCATAAATCCAAGAAAAATGGTCAAAGATTTTTTTGTAAAAATATGAACTAAGTGATTGTAAAATGAGTATTGGTCGCCATTTTTACTGGATAAGTCTAGTTTTTCTACATCTGTATATTATTGATTCAGTTTTATATTCTTAATTTTATGAAAAAGTTTCCCTTAATTTTTTTACCATTCGATCTATTTTTTTGAGTAACTTTAGTTTCCTGTTTGGAAATGACTATAAGAGAGAATAACCAAAAATAAAAGATAGATTTAGCTATTCTATTTTTAGAGCTAAAACACAGCGTTAGAGTGGATATAACTTTTCATCAAATTGCTCAAGCTTGGGAAAGTTTAGTGGTTCAAGTTGGTCTAGATGAGTGAGATACGTCACATAGTCTTCAAGAAGGATTTCTCGTGCTTCTTGGCTAATGTAAGGTACGTGGTAAGCAGTGAATGGCGGTAGAACTTCAAAACCAGCATATGCCAAAGTACCGCGCTGAATCGGGGATAGATAATTTTCGATTGGGCCATGAATGGAGTTCTCCCCAAACATGTGTGTTCTACCACCGAGTGTTAAACACAACATCGCTTTTTTACCAGCCATTCCGCCGTGGTTATAAAAACGTTTACCACCGTAAAAGAGTCCTGAAACAAACACACGATCAATCCAGCCTTTTAAAATTGCTGGCACAGATGTCCAATAGAGTGGGAAATTTAAAATGACTAAATCAGCTTTTTTAACCTTTTCAATTTCTGCTTGAATATCAGGAGCTAGAAGTTGATTTTTACTGGCATTTCTTTGCTCTAATGCATAGTTAAAATAATCAGGTTGGTTGAGTTCTAAAAAATCTTCTTTTGATGCAACTGGATTAAATTGCATTGCATATAAGTCTGAAACTTCTACTCGATGGCCCAGTTTTTCAAAGGTTTGTTTAGCTGTACTTTTTAATGCGGTCGTAAAAGATAATGGTTCTGGATGAGCATGGACAATCAAGATATTCATAGGGGAGACCTGTATTTTTTTGGAAATTGTACTGCCTAGAGCAATTCAGCGGATTTTGCTATGAATGACTATGCATCAATCTAAAAGCATGGCATAGTTCATGAACCGACAGTTTTTACCATTTCACGCCATTTTATTTTGTTCAATCGGTGCCTATGAATCCAGAATTACCCGGGACTTATATTAACTTAATCGTCGAGACTGTTAGGCAGTGGGGTGTCTCTAGCGAGCAGCTTTTAGAGGGAAGCGGTATAACAGTAGATCAATTAAAAAAACCTTATTGGTATGTTGAGTTCAATACCTTAAATCAGCTTATAGAGCGAGCCATCGAATTGTGCAAAGAACCAGCTTTAGCTGGGTATTTGGCTTTAGAAATGACAGCCTCATGTTATGGTTCAGTCGGAATGGCTGCCATGGTTTCTCCAAACTTAGGAGAAGCATTGAAAATACTTGAACAGTTTATTGGGTCACGTTGCGAAGTTTTTAAACCAGAATTAAAGCAAGGAAATAATTATGCATGTTGGTCAATTCAACAACCTGTCAAAGCATTTCAGTTGAGCCGAAATGCCAACTTTTTTTTGTTAGTCGGTTTTGTTCAAATTGCAAAAAAATTAACAGGCTTATCCAATTTAGGAAAAGTTGAATTACGAATGCCGGAACCGACAGGTTTTGCCAAAATGAGTAATCAGCTGGCTGTGACTTGTTTATTTAATCAAAAGCGTAATAGCTGGATATTTCCAAAAGAATATTTAGAACAGCCTATATTGACGGCAGACCCGATGTTGGCACCTTTGCTCAATGCACAATGTAAGCGAGATATCGAAAAATTAAAGTTACAAAGTGGCTGGAAAGGGCGAGTTAAACAAGTTACTGAAAAATTGCTTGTGAATGGGGAGGGTGAGACATTGAAAGTCGGACAAGTAGCTAAAATCATAAATATTTCAGAGCGAACTTTGCAACGTTATTTAGCTATTGAAAATACAAGTTTCACTGTCTTGGTTGACTCACTTAGAAAGCAACATGCTCAAAAACTTTTGGCTCAAAATAACATGTCGATTGAAAAAGTTGCTTTAACTTTAGGATATGCCGACACCTCTCATTTTACCCGTGCATTTAAACGTTGGATGGGAGTCACACCCAAGTATTTTCAGACGCAACGCAAAATGGATGAATTAAGTTCAAATTTGAGTTGAAAAGGCCACTGATTTAATTGCGTGACCTCTAAAACTGATTCGAGAGCTTTAAACCGTTTGTTCTGGCTTAGATGAAAGTGACTGAATCACTTTAAAATAGCTAGGTGGTGTTGGAACATGTCCGCGGTCTCTCAATAAACGATGCATACGCGGCAATTTGAAGTAGGGTACAGAAGCCATTAAATGGTGTTCCATGTGGTAATTGACATGAATAGGGGCCACAAAGCTTCTAGTAATCCAACCCGCTTGTGTTGTACGGGTATTGGTTAAGGCTGTATTACTCGTTTGCATTCCTGCATGTTCGGCCATTGAGCGAATTCTTAAAAATAATGGGAATGGGGTCAAATACGCTAAAGGCCATAACCAATAAAACCGTTGCTGACCAAAAGCCTTTAAAAGGCAATAGAGTGCTACATTGGTCGCAATGGCCCCAGTACTATTTTTTGCAAGGCTTTTTGCATAATCAACCAGATTTTTATTGCTGCGGTCTAACCAGACTTGATCATTTGCAACGGTCCATTTCATTAAATCGAGATCCATTAACACTCGACCAAAGCTAAACTTTAATCCCGTCATACCCGTTAAGTCGCGTAAGAATTTTCGAGTAAGTGATTTTTTGCTTACAGGAAAATCCGAGACCAAAGAAAGGTCAGGGTCATCTGGAGTAGACGTTTTTGCATGATGACGAACGTGATGTTGACGATATTTATGTAAATCATTCCAGATCGGGCGGGCACATAACCATTCACCTACGAAGTCATTAATTTTTTTATTTTTGAACAAGCTTTTATGTGATGCATCATGCATCAAAATTGCTAGGCATAACTGGCGACCAGCCAATATGGCCAAGGCAAGCATACAAGCAAGTAATTTGCCCCAACTTGGCAAGTAATCCCACATCATGATTAAGCTAGCAAATGTTCCGCCAATAACAGCCCACGTACTTGCAACAGCCCAAGCGCCGTATGCATCTGAAGGCTCTGTGAGTTCTTGTATTTCTTCTCTGCTAAATAGATCGGTCACACTCACCTGTGTATTCATTTTTATTCTCCCAAATTAGATTTTGGTTTCCATATTTTATATTACAAATATAATCATTAAGTTTTAAAATGTGAAATATTTGTTTGTAAAAAATAAATCGACCTTTAATGGGCTAATTCATTTTCATAAAGTTTTTGCCACAGTTTTTGCCCAATTAAATCGAGCTGCTGTACATTTTGAGCAAACTGATTGCGAGCATGTTCATTAACAAAGGGAGAGGGCAGCAAAGGATCATTCATTAGCAAAGTAATGGTTTCTCGCCCTAATAGCAAAGCTTGAGCAGCAGCGTTATTGAGCGGTAATTTTTCATATTTTAAAAGCCATTGCTGAATATCTTGGCTATAGTTTTTGTAGTTTAATTCGAGCTGTTGGGTATCCCACAAAGAAGCAATTAACTGAACTGTTTTTGAGTCAAATTTTTGAATAACACAAATTTTAGCTTCATTTTCAAGGCCTGCTAAAACAAGTTCTTCACATGTTTTTTCGAAACTATAGGCTAAATTATCTGGACGAATATAAATACCGGTTTCGAGTTCTTTAAAGCCAAATTGACGTAATGCTCGTTCTCTCTTTTTTAAAGCAGTGCGATCTATACGACCTAACGTGCCAGTAAATACTGCCAGATAATGCTGTTGCCATTCTTTGGTCTGTTTAATGCCATTTTTACGGTTCAAAATGACTTTAGCCCATTCTTTTGTTGATGGCGAAAGTTGATAAATACCGCGCTCGACACTTTCTATCATGCCTTCATTTAATAACCGAGTCGTAGCAACACGAATACCATTTTCACTTAAGTTGAAAAGTTTGGCGGCAATCAATATTTGTTTAATGGTGAGCTGAGGATATGCTGAGGAAAGAAACAAATCGATAATAAGATGGCGTGCATTAATTTTGGTATTTTTCATTCAGATATAATTTTTGATATGAGCTGCATTTAATCACAATAATATCATGTTTTTTTAAGGGCTTTTTAAGATCATTTTGTAGAGTAGGCCCAGACAAAAAAGCTTTATCTAGAGCAAGAGAAATTTTGGCAGTTCTTTACCAAGTTTTATCTTTTTACGATAGTTAACCCAAGTTTGTCATCATGATGTGATACATTATCGCACTTTAAATAAACTGCCTTTAACTAGGGGCAATAACCACAAACGTTAGAAATGATCTGATATTGAACATGTGTTAAGCCAAATTTGAGGCTTACAATTGCGATAAAATAAATTTTAGATCGTTCTAATGATTAACTTTCTTTGAGCAAGTTATGGAAAATTTTGAAGTTATAAAAGCACTGTTTTTAGGCTTTGTCGAAGGCTTAACTGAATTTCTACCAATCTCGAGTACAGGCCATCTAATTTTATTTGGTCATATTATCGATTTCCATTCAGACGGCGGTCGTGTATTTGAGGTCGTAATCCAGTTAGGTGCTATTTTGGCAGTGTGCTGGTTATACCGACAAAAAATTGTTAACTTGATTAAGGGCTTCTTTAGTGGTGATGTGGAATCACGTCATTTTGCTATAAGTGTACTTATTGCATTCTTCCCAGCAGTCATTATTGGGGTTTTGGCAGTAGACTTTATTAAAAGTGTTTTATTCAGTCCTATTGTGGTTGCGATTGCCTTAATTGTTGGTGCTCTGATTATTTTCTGGGTTGAATCTAGACAATTTGAACATAAGACAGACGATGCAACCAAAATTACTTTTAAACAAGCATTTCTAGTGGGACTTGCTCAGTGTGTTGCCATGATTCCGGGAACTTCACGTTCAGGTGCGACTATTGTGGGTGGAATGTTTGCGGGTTTATCACGTAAGGCTGCTACAGAATTTTCTTTCTTCCTCGCTATGCCAACTATGTTAGGCGCTGCAACTTTTGACTTGATTAAAAATGCTGACGTACTGACCGCCGATAATATGATTAATATTGGGGTAGGTTTCGTTGCCGCTTTTATTGCCGCTTTATTTGTTGTAAAAGCATTGGTACTGTTTGTAGAGCGTCATACGTTACGCGTATTTGCGTGGTATCGAATTGCATTAGGTGTCATCATTTTGATTGCAGCAATGTTCTTTAATTTATCGGCTTAAAATAATCTGATGAAATGAAAAACCTAGAGTGTTCTAGGTTTTTTTATGCCTAAAAATTAATTTGAATTGTCTATTTATACAAAGTAAACGTAAGACACATATTTTCATTTTAGCTTGATTGTTATATTGATTTAAACAAGATATGGAGCATATGAATGACCCTTCCAACAACTATGAAAATTATTGAAATTACGGCTCCTGGTGGACCTGAGGTCCTAAAAGTTCAAGAGGCGAATATTCCAGTACTTCAAGCAGATGAAGTTTTAATTGAGGTAAAGGCTGCTGGAATTAACCGCCCAGACGTTTTACAGCGTATGGGGTTATATCCGATGCCTAAAGGCGTTACGCAAATACCGGGTCTTGAAGTTGCCGGTGTCGTGGTTGCTGTAGGTGACCAAGTGGAACAGTTTAAAGTTGGAGATAAAGTCTGTGCTTTAACCAATGGCGGTGGTTATGCAGAGTACTGCGCGGTAACTGCAACTCAAGTATTACCAGTAACTGAAAATTTATCATTTACACAAGCTGCTGCGATTCCGGAAACATTTTTTACGGTTTGGGCGAATCTATTCGATATTGGCCGTTTAAAAGAAAATGAAACGGCACTCATTCATGGTGGGGCAAGTGGGATTGGAACCACAGCTTTAGCCATTTGCCATGCTTTAGGGATTAAAACTTTTGCTACAGTCGGAAGCGAAGATAAAGTTGAAGCACTCTCTGATTTTACTACAGCAATTAATTATAAAACCCAAGATTTTGAGCAAGAAATATTGAAACAAACTCAAGACCAAGGTGTTGATGTTATTTTGGATATTGTGGGTGGGTCTTATTTCCAGAAAAATTTAAATCTATTAAAACGTGATGGTCGACTTGTCATTATTGGTTTTATGGGTGGGCGAATTGCAAAAGAATTTGATTTACAAAAATTGATTTTAAAGCGTGCCACCATCACGGGTTCAACCATGCGAGCACGTACGGCCCAAGAAAAAGCAGAGATTGCAAAAGCTTTACAAGAGCATGTGTGGCCCTTATTAAAACGAGGTAAGTGTTTGCCTCAAATTTATAAAACGTTTGCTTTTTCAGATGTACAAAGTGCCCATGCGTGTATGGAGCAAGGTGACCACATCGGAAAGATCGTTTTAGAGATGAATATGTAAAGTTGTAATAATTAAGGTTTAGGTGAACGACAGGTTTGCCTAAACTGAGCTTAGTAATTTTTTATCAAATTTGCGTATTTCCTGATGCTCGAGAGAAAGTAACGAATATCGACATTGGTTATATGCTGGGTGCCTCACCTTGGCTAGTGAGTGAAAAACTCGGTGTAAAAATTTTGAATAAGGACATTACTGGACTATGACATAGAGACCCTAAATTGCTAACAGGTGATGCCCACTTGCTTCTAATAATTTAGGCAAACTTGCAGCTGAAATGTGGTTGGCTGAAGTGAAGGATTGAGTATATTGTTTTATAGAAATAGGGCTTTTTATTAAGTCCTATTTCTTTATAAACTAGAGTTTTAGTCAGAAATTTAAAATGGTAAAATCAGTACAATAATAAATTAAGAGATAGGAATATATTAAAATGATAAAAATAGAAGATATAAATCTACTTGAGCAAGGATATAAGTTGGTTTTTGTTTTAAGGCTATCTTCTTCAATATTGATGGATGAAAATTATATCAAAAATATATAACAAACTACGTTGGATAAGGGAACAACTATGGGGCTTAAGGGTGACAATGGTTTATATGCAACAGCTGAATGGTGGGGAAATATCGAAAATGGTAATATAGAAAATTACTATGTTAGAGGGTTAATAGTTGAAATAAATGAAGAAAATCCATTTATAGATGGAAGTACCATGATTACAATTAAAGTAAATGGAACTGATAAAGAAATATTTCAAGATATAGTTTTTACTAGTGAAAGAGAAAAAATTATTAGTGAAGAGCTTTACAAAACTGGAAATGAGATAGTATCCATTTATATTCTTGATAAATTAAAAGAAGATGATGTTTGGAATTGGGTGGTAGAGGAGAAATTGGGTGTTTCTCGATTGCTTAATAGAGTTTATATTAAGGGTAGGGGTAAAATTATTTTATATTAATGGATTGTAGGAGTTTAATATGGGTGAAGATGAAATTAATATTATAGCCTATAACTATTTGGGTTATATTAAATTAAATAAAGATATTACTTTCCCTGTTGAGAGGAATAAAAATGATGTTATTTATAACCAAAGTGGAGTTAATAGGAGAATTTTTTCTGGATACGTTAGTTTTCCCAAAATTGAAAAGAACACTTTATTTTATATGAAAGCTTTTTTACTTACTCTTACTGTAGATATACCTTGTAAGGAAGAAATTCATTCTTTAATTAAAATATTTTCATATTGTGAAAACCACTCTTTATTAATTGAAAAATTATCATTAGGGTTGAAATATAATTCAAAAGGTCTTGTTTTTAATGGGCTTAAAGAAATAATAGGTGATTTTTACTTATTTGAAAAAATTGATGATTTATTTTTCTATGATGGAAGAGAGGAGTTGTACAATAATTTTTTTAAAAATGATAAATAATTTAGATGATTGTAAAGTATAAAATGGATAAAGATTAAATAAAATGATAGAGAATTGTGCACTGATTGATCAAGGGTATAAATTGATTTTTGATTTAAAAATGTGGTTGGAAAAAAATGGGAAAGATGAGATTAGGTCTACACATGCTTTGACTCTGGATAGTACTACTAATAGTGGTTTAAGTGGAGTGTATGGTTTATATGGAACAAGTGAGTGGTGGGATAATATTGAAAAAGGTAATATTGAAACATATATTGTAAGTGGGGTAATAGCTGATCTTTGTAAGGGAAATATTTTTGTGGATGATGGTGCAATGATAACTATTATTTCAGATAATAATGAAGATGGTATATATGAAGGAGTAATATTTACAAACGAAATTTTGAAGAGAGATTTCGGTAATCTTTATTCTAAAGGAAATAAAATAGTTGTTTTTTATATTTTGGATGAGTTGAAAGATAAAGAAACTTGGAATCCTTTAATTCAAAGTAAATTGGGTATCTTGCCTATAACAAATAAAATTTATATTAAAGTTTGATATTTTTTAATTTAATTGCTTTTGAATTTTAGTAACTTTATTTTTATGGGGTGATTTTTTTATAATTGATATAAATATATAGTAATGAAGAATCTAAGATGTCCATTATTTTTTCTATAAATAGGAAGCAATAATTATGAATAAGTTAGATTTAAGTGTTAAGGTGGTACAGGGGAGAGATTCGTTAGAGATAAATCATATCGCCTTTGAAAATTCAGCCTTTATATGGCCTAGGGATAAATCTGATTTAAAGTTATTCGTTGATCAAGGTGCCTTACTTGTACCATCTGAATTAGAAAAATCTATTTACTCTTCTGGAGTTTATTTAATATTTACAGATGTCTCTGGTATAGCTGATGATGGCGGTTGGGATTATATCAAGGTTACTCATAAGAATAACCTGGTTTATTGGGAAGTGTGGTTTAATAATGGCTGGGTTGAGTTGGTTTTTTACTTAACTGTGTATCAAAAAGAGCTTATTGAAATTATGAATCAACTGAAAGTATTGCCACCAAATATTATTGTACAGCCTAGTCAGATTATATTTCCAGAATAATAGTAATTGAAAGCTGGGCATCTGCCCAGCTTTCAATTAGTGAGCTATTGTCTTGAAACTTTTTTTAAATTTTAGTCTATTTAATATGGTTAATATATTTAGCTTATATAATCATATATAGAATTTTAAAATTATTGCTATATAAAATTTGTAGTTATTAGCAATATATATAGCGGTCAATTTGAAAATTAGTATTAATTCTGGCGCTGTTATTCTATTAGGTATTAGTAGGAAAAATTGATATGTGTAAAAAGCAGTACGGGAAAGGAAAAGCTAAAAATTTTATATAGAGGGTAATATTCTATGAGTATTAATGATGTTGATAAGGCCATCGCTTTAATAAATTTACATCTTGATGAGGCTGATTTTCAGGGGCATAAAGAGGAACGCCTAGTAAAATTGGCTGAGGATTACTTGGAAATAACTTTCCCTGATAGTTATAGATATTTTCTAAAAAAATTAGGAGCTGGAGATATTGCTGGGCAAGAGTTTTATGGAGTTATTGATGAAGAAAAAATTAATTCGGGAATTCCTGATGCTACATGGATTACATTAAAGTATAGAAGGCAATCTGATTTACCAGCTAAATATATTGTTTTTTATAGCTTTGGTGATGGGGATTATGCAGTTTTAGATTGTGAAAAGAACAATCAAGGTAATAATATAGTTGAAATTTGGTCTCCTGGTGAGAACACATTCCAATTTTTCTCAGCTGATTTTGGTAGCTTTTTTTATAATCAAATTAAACAAATATTTGATTAATTGATTTAATGGTATTTTTAGCACGCTATAGTAACTTATGAAAAATTATATTATAAATTTATCTGATGACTTTTCTAAATATGCTTGGGAAATTGAGTTAAAGGGATGTTTTGAAGTAGATATACAGGTATTTGATAAACTATATACATTTAATTTTTATGATCCTATTAGATTGAAACAAACTATTGAAGATGATTTGAGATCAAATCAATATTTTTTCTGTGAAAATCTGGTTGTATTGCCAAAAGTGAGTTTAGATAATATTGAAAAATTTATAGAAAATATAATTAACACACCTTATTTATTATCTTTTTCTACAAAAAGATAAATTTTTATTATATGTGCGCCCTGCGGGACTCGAACCCACGTCGGTCGCTTAGGAGGCAACTGCTCTATCCAGTTAAGCTAAGGGCGCATAATTTTCTGATTATAAACAAAAAAGCCATTGTCTAGACAATGGCTTTTTATATTTATTTATTCTTCAGGATTCTCAATGGAATTTAGTTTTTTAGGATTTAAATAGTCAAAAAGTACGAGCATTGCTGTAATCCAAATAGGAATCATCATTACTGACTCTTTGAAACCTTGAGTCCACATAATATAGAGAACCACAGCAATAAACGCTAAAACTAAGTAATTACTAAAAGGTGACCATAACGCTGGAAAAGATGTCTTAATATTCGCATGCTTAACAAAGCGTCTATACTTCAAATGTGTAATTGATATCATTGCCCAGTTTAGAACAAGTGCACCAACCACAACGTACATAAGATGTCCAAGAGCATCTTCAGGCACAAAGTAATTTAAAAGAACACATCCAAAGATTAATAAAGCAGAAAGTAAAACAGCGGGAATAGGAACCCCTTGTTTATTGGTTTTCGCAAAAACTTTTGGCGCATTCCCTTGTTGAGCGAGACTGTAAAGCATACGACTATTTGCAAACATCCCACTGTTATAAACAGATAGGGCAGCAGTTAAAATAATAAAGTTAAGTAAGTGTGCAGCCCAACCAATTCCCATTTGGCTAAAAATCATAACAAATGGACTTTTGTCGAGACCGCCAAGATCTAATTGGTTCCATGGTACTAATGAAAGTAAGATTGTTAGTGAACCGATATAGAAAATCAAGATACGGAAAACGACTTGGTTAATTGCTTTTGGAATGGTTTTTTTCGGATCTTTTGCTTCTGCTGCGGCCATACCAATCAGTTCAATACCACCAAAGGCGAACATCAAGAAAGCCAACATATAGAAGAGGCCGCTAAAGCCATTTGGAAAAAATCCACCATGAGACCAAAGGTTACTAAATGAAATGCTTGAACCTACATCTGCTGTAAATAGCAAATAAAGTCCAAATACAATCATAGAGATGACCGCAGCAACTTTAATAATAGCGAGCCAGAATTCGGACTCACCATAAAATTTGACGTTGGTTAAGTTAATTGCAGTAATGACTACAAAGAAAAATAAGACAGAAGTCCACGCTGGTATATGGGGCCACCAATAATTAATATATTTGGCTACCGCGGTGAGTTCGCTCATCGCGACCAGAACGTAGAGTATCCAATAGTTCCATCCGGTTAAAAATCCGGGAAATTTCCCCCAATATTTATACGCAAAATGGCTGAACGATCCTGCAACAGGTTCTTCAACAATCATTTCTCCCAAGTGGCGCATAATCAAAAACGCGATTAAGCCGCCAATGGCATATCCTAAAATAATGGATGGTCCCGCAGATTGAATCACTTGCGCCGAGCCTAAAAATAATCCGGTACCAATTGCTCCACCCATAGCAATTAATTGGATATGTCGATTTTTTAGTCCTCGTTGCAGTGTAGAAGATTCGTTGGTCAAAGGTCTTCACTCACAATGAATAAGTAAATTATTCTAATAGATGGAGTTATTTTAGCCTAGACTACAAATTAATAAGCTGTGACTGAAAAGTAATATTAAAATATATTTAAAATCATTGGTTTACTTTTAATATTTCAATATAGAGTGAAAAGTGCTCTAAAAAATATAATTTCATATAGACTTTTTTTCTTAGATTTTGCTTAGATTAAGTCATTGCAAGCACATTGCTAAATTCTCAAAATATGCTCGCGTCAATATGATTGATGTATAAAAGCAGAGTGCTATCTCTTGACCTTAAAACAATTTAAGATGAAGAGAAGGGTAAACAAGAATGCTTGTTTTGATATAGAAGAACATAATAGTAAGGATAACAGTTGATATGAGCTCAGTACCGCAAATTAAAATTCCAGCAACTTATATGCGTGGTGGAACCAGTAAAGGTGTATTTTTTAAGCTTGATGATTTGCCGGAAAAAGCCCAAGTTGCAGGACAAGCACGAGATCAACTCTTACTCCGTGTAATTGGTAGTCCAGACCCATATGGAAAGCAAATTGATGGGATGGGGGGAGCCACTTCTAGTACCAGCAAAACTGTTATTCTCGCTAAAAGTACTCAGCCAGAGCATGATGTGGATTATTTATTCGGTCAGGTTTCAATAGATCAGCCTTTTGTAGACTGGAGTGGTAACTGCGGAAACTTAACTGCTGCTGTTGGCTCTTTTGCGATTTCAAATGGTTTGGTTGATGCAGACCGTATTCCTGAAAATGGCCTATGCACGGTTCGAATTTGGCAAAAAAATATTCAAAAAACCATTATTGCCCATGTGCCTATCACCAATGGTCAAGTTCAAGAAACTGGAGATTTCGAGCTTGATGGGGTGACATTCCCCGCAGCCGAAGTGCAAATTGAGTTTTTAGATCCGGCCGATGATGGTGAAGAAGGCGGCGATATGTTCCCTACAGGAAATGTTGTCGACGAATTAGATGTCCCTGATATTGGTCGTTTTCAAGCGACATTTATTAATGCCGGAATTCCAACCATTTTCTTAAATGCAGAAGATTTGGGTTACCACGGTACAGAATTACAAGATCATATTAATAGTGATGTAGCAGCACTGGCACGTTTTGAAAAAATTCGTGCATATGGTGCGGTGCAGATGGGCTTAATTAAAGACATTTCAGAAGCGGCTGCGCGTCAGCACACACCAAAAATTGCTTTTGTTTCTAAACCGAAAAACTACACGGCATCGAGTGGTAAGCCTGTTTTAGAGAGTGATGTTGATTTACTGGTCCGTGCTTTATCGATGGGTAAATTACACCATGCTATGATGGGAACAGCAGCAGTTGCGATTGGTACAGCAGCTGCAATTCCTGGCACATTGGTAAATTTAGCTGCGGGTGGAGGTGAACGTGAAGCGGTACGTTTTGGCCATCCATCAGGAACATTACGTGTTGGTGCTCAAGCTGAGCTTATTAATGATCAATGGGCAGTTAAAAAAGCTATTATGAGTCGTAGTGCACGTGTGTTAATGGAAGGTTGGGTTCGCGTTCCGGGTGACAGTTTCTAAACTTCCTCTAAATAAAAAGCCTCTCAATGTGTAGAGGCTTTTTTACACTTGCCTTTGAAAAACTCATCACCCACTTTTCACGGTGAATCGTGTATGATGTAGCGCATGAATGCTTCATTACATTCAATAAAATTTCTCTACTGATTTTATCGAGGCGACTGTGTCATCACTCTCTCAAGTTAATGCGGATGTTTTAAACCAAGCTCAACAACGTATTCAACAAGATTTATTGACGACATTGGCCGCATTTTCGATTCCTGAACCTTTAAAAAGTGCAGTACACCATGCGGTTATGCTTGGTGGAAAACGTGTACGTCCGGCTTTGTGTTATGCCACTGCTTCTTTACAGCCAAATCCAAATTTTGCTGCTGCACGCCGTGCGGCGGTAGCAGTCGAGTTAATTCATTGTTATTCACTGGCTCACGATGACTTGCCTTGTATGGACAATGATTTACTGCGTCGTGGTCAGCCGACTTGTCATGTTGCGTTTGGTGAAGATACTGCTTTGCTTGCAGGTGATATTTTACAATCGATGGCTTTTGAGGTTTTAGGTAGCCGTTTGTTTGATGAACAAGGGCTGGGTACTGACGCCACGATTGTATTAAAACAAATTCAGATTCTAGCAACAGCCACCTCTAAAATGGTCTGTGGACAAGTGTTAGACTTACAAGCTGAAGCTAAGCAAATTGCTCAAGATGAACTTGAAAATATTCATCGTAATAAAACTGGCGCACTCATTCAGGCCGCAATTATGATGGGTGCAGTCACCATTTTTTCTGGAACAGATCAAGCAATTCCAAAATTACGCCAATATGGGCAGACCATTGGACTGGCTTTTCAGGTATTAGACGATATTCTCGATATTACGTCGAGTACCGAAGCTTTGGGTAAAACAGCTGGTAAGGATGAGCAAGTTCAAAAATCGACATATCCAGCTTTAATGGGTCTCGAACAAGCACAGATTTATGCCAAAGCATTGCATGATCAAGCTTTTGAAGCCTTAGCCTATTTTGGTGATGATGCAAAAGAATTAACTGAGATCTCACAATTTCTTTTAGCACGTACCAATTAATAATATTAAATCAATATTCATAACTTCTATTCATGCGAAATGAATAAAGGAGAAAAGAATGAATGGTGAACAACTCCATCAAAAAGCAATTGAAATTGCGCTTAATCTTCCCTTTAGTCAACAGACTCATCCTTTTGGGCCAGATTATGAAGTTTTTAAAATTTTAGAAAAAATATTCATGCTGACAACAGAAGTGGCAGGCGTCAAAATGATTAATGTGAAGTGTGATCCGTATAAGAGTCAGGAATATCAGGAGCTTTATTCATTTATTATTCCGGGCTATCACATGAATAAAAAGCACTGGATTTCGATTACACCGCATAAGAACTTAACAAGCGATTTACTTGAAGATTTAATTCACGATTCTTATGATTTAGTCGTAAAAAAATTACCTTTGAAAGATCAGAAAAGATTAAAAAACCAGTAATATAAAAGATAAATAAAATAAAAAAACGGCGACCTTTAGATCACCGTTCCGATATTAATTTTGCTAATCAAATAATAGGGTTAGCTATGTTTTCCCATAATACCGCGAATAGTATTTAAAACATCGGCAGGTAAAACCACAGTTTTGGCATTATTAGATTTCGCCATATCTTGCATGGCTTTTACATATTGTTCACCCAAAAGGTAAGCAACAGGAATCTCTTTATCTCCAACAGCACTGGTCACCATTGTAATCGCTTTTTGAGATGCTTCAGCTAAAACAACTTGAGCTTCTGCGTCACGACGTGAGGCTTCTAAACGACCTTCTGCACTTAAAATAGCTGCCTGTTTTTCACCATCGGCTTTAGTAACAGCAGCACGACGTTGACGTTCTGCAGCAGCTTGTTCTTCCATGGCAGCTTGCATGGTATGAGAGGGTTGAATGTCCTGAATTTCGACTGTTTTTAGGGTAATGCCCCAATCTGAAATATCGTCAGAAATAGCAGCTTTTAATTTAGCTTTGATGTGATCTCGTGAAGACAATGCATCATCTAGATCCATTTCACCAACAATAGAACGTAATGAAGTTTGTACAAGGTTTTGAATCGCCCATGTATAGTTTTCAATACCATATACTGCTTTTTCTGGCGTAGTTAAATTAATATAAGCTACTGCATTCATCAGCAATACAGCGTTATCACGTGTAATGACTTCTTGTGATGGAATATCCAGCACAATATCTTTCGTAGTAATTTTATAAGCCACTTCATCTACATAGGGGATAACAAAATTAAGCCCCGGATTAAGGGTAGAGTGGTATTTACCTAAACGCTGAACAATCCATTTATAACCTTGAGGAACAATACGGACCCCCTTAAAAATGGTAACACCAACAAAAGCCAAAAATGCTAAAACAATAATAGTACCGACTGGCATGAAAATACCCTCTCTTTATCTTTAATGTTTATGAAGTACTGTGGGCCTGAACAATTAAGTCATTGCCCGAAATGTCAATAACTCGAACCCGATCACCCACTTTAACAGGAGTGATACTTCGGCAGTTCCACTCATCCGCCCCTAAAAGAGGCATGGGAAAACGAACAATAATCTGTTCATGAGCCAAGTTAGTTTGAATCACCATTCCAATTTGACCAATGGTCGCTTCACGGGGTAATCCCGCTTTGGTTTTATCAATGGATAAGGGTTTAATAAATTTGAACCAAAGAATGGTGCATAGCACTGATAGTATTATCCACAATACAATTTGTGTTGTGAGGCTAATATCTGGAAATAACCAATAGAGAATGCACACCATAATGGCGGCAATACCAAACCAGAGTGCGGCAAAGGCAGGGAGGATCAGTTCAGAAAGAATAAGTAAGATACCCAATACAAACCAATGCCAAGGTTGTACAACAAACTCCATAGATCTGCTCTTTTATATATATTTATGTGAGTAAAAGTGACTCAATATCACTTTTACCACTGTAGCAGATGATCGGAAAGGTGGATAGAAAAAAACCACTTCTATTAGAATTTAGGGCGTGGTGCGGGTTTAAATGCTGCTGGAGATTTTTTGAAGTTTGCAATTGCACCTTCAATTTGGCGAATTTGAGCTTGAGCAGCTTTTTCACCTTCCAAAATTGCTTGATTACTTGATTTGAGGTCAAGTGTACCTAAATGGCCTACTTTAGGCTGAATAACCACATTGGCTTGCTTGAGTTCTTCATTAATACTTTGTTGACCCATAATATTAATAGTTTGATCAAGCAATCCCCACATATTAGCTGGGCGATTCCCTGCTGGACGCGCTGAAATATCAACTGCAATCACAATATCTGCACCCATATCACGAGCGGTTTTTACAGGGATTGGACTGACTAATCCGCCATCTATATATTTTTGTTTACCGATTGTGGCAGGTACAAATACATTTGGAATACTGCATGAAGCACGTACGGCTTGGCCTGCATTACCTTTAATAAAGTCTGCTTTTTGTCCATTATCAAGACGAGTTGCCACGGCTGCAAAACGGATTGGAAATTTTTCAATCGGTTTATTGCCAACGTTACGGTTCACGTAGTCTTGTAACTTTTGTCCGAGAATAATGCCCTGACGATTAAGGGTTAAATCACGGATATCAGACTCTTGTAATTTCAGAGCCAGACTTTGCAATTGATAAGGTGTTTGCCCACTCGCGTAGATACTTCCAACAAAGCTACCAGCGCTGGTACCCGTTACAATTTTAGGTTTAATTCCATGAGACTCTAAAACCTTGATCACACCAATATGTGAAAATCCTTTTGCTCCACCGCCACCTAAAGCAAGTGCAATGACAGGTTCACGGGCTTTAATTGAGGTAGTCGGCGTTGGTGTTTTGCTAAATTTATCACAGCCAAATAGTGCTAGAGAGATAAATCCAATACTGGCAAATTGAGCAATTTTCATCTTTAAAAATAATCTATGTCGAGATAAATTAAGAAGGGCAATAAGACCAGATTCGCTCAATTTTTGCTAGGTTTTTTTCACTAGATTTTGTAAAGGTTCAGCAAGCCAATTACGATTTTTGGGTGAAATTTTTCCTTCATAGCGGTCAAAAATCTTTTGTAGATCTTCATCATAGTTTCCACTTGGGTCTAAGTGACCTAAGCAGTGAATCGTCTTATGGTCATAATCAAAAGAAAACATCACAATTGGAATATTGGCTTTTGCTGCAATGTGGTAAAAACCACTTTTCATTTTTTTTGCTTTTTTACGAGTACCTTCAGGGGCCATCCCAATCCAGATTTTGTCATATTTTTGAATAGTGGTAACAACTTGCTCAGTAAGACCATTTGCTGTGTCACGTTTAACGGGAATGACTCCGGCCCAATCTAAAGCTCGCTTAAAAGGTGGTTTAAAAAGAGCATCTTTACCTAAAACAGTAATTTGAATACCCAACCCGAAAATAGCAAGAAAACCATACCACCCATCAATATTAGACGTATGGGGTGAAATAATGGCAACAGCTTTTGGATAATTAGGAATTTCACCTTCAATTGTCCAACCTTGCGCTAAAAATAGTTTTTTAAATAGTGCTCGGCTTAAAGCAGTACCACGCTGGGGAACCAAATGAGGTAGATTAGGGAAATGTTGATCCATGTTTTTTTAAATTTTAACTTGTCCTTGTTTTATCTTAGTCTTTTGAAATATATGCTTCATTGGCAAAATGTAAGAACAACATAACATTTGATGTTATTCCTCATTAAAGAAATAAAAAGTAGGTATCTATGTGGCGGCAGCAAAATCTGTATCTTCTGCTATTTTCCTTATACTGGGCACAAGGGCTGCCGGTTGGTTTTATGACCCATGCCTTACCCGTTATTTTAAGGGCGCAAGGTGTTTCATTGGCTCACATTGGTGGTTTTGGCTTACTCATGTTGCCTTGGTCAATCAAGATATTTTGGGCGCCGTGGGTTGATCGACATGCACTTTCGCGTTTAGGACATTATCGTAGTTGGATTCTACCCGCTCAGTTTTTGACTGTGGGTGTACTTTGCATTTTGTCTTTTTTCCCTATTCAAACTTTAGACCAGCCTCTTTATTTATTTGCCTTTTTCATTTCACTACTCTTAATGAACTTAACTGGAGCGACACAAGATATTGCAACCGATGCTTTAGCAGTTAATTTTTTGAAACATGACCAGCAACATTGGGGAAATACATTTCAGGTGATTGGTTCCCGACTAGGTTTTATTGTCGGGGGAGGCGCCGTACTCTGGTGCTTAGACTGGTTGACGTGGCAACCCACTTTTTTGCTATTAGCGGCTTTGGTGTTTTTAAATACTTTACCTGTTTTATTATTTAAAGAACCTCAACATGCTTTTCATTCAAATAATGAACCTCAACTTAATCAATCAAACTTAGTCGGAAAGATAAAAGCTTACTTGAGGTATTTCTCTCAAAATAAAGAACTCCGTTCTTGGTTGGTTGTACTCATTACTTTTAAAGTAGCAGATGGTTTAGCTGGACCATTACTTAAACCTTTAATGGTTGATATGGGCTTAAGTTTTACTCAAATTGGTGTTTATATCACGATGCTCGGTGCGGTAGCTGCCCTGACAGGGGCGGCAATAGCAGGTGGAGTGCTTAAATACTTTTCAAGACCCACGGCTTTAATTGTTTTTTCAATCTTTAAAATTATGAGCTTAGCGGCTTATAGCTATTTAGCTTACGCCTACGAACAGAAAATACACCTCAATGTTTGGGGCGTTTATGCCGTAAATGCTTTAGAAGATGCATTCTCGGCAATGTTGTTGGTTGTTATGTTGACCTTAGTCATGCATTACAGTCGAAAAGAATATGCGGGTACCGATTTTACCTTTCAGGTTTCAGTCATGGCGACTGTGAGTGGTGTGCTTTATAGTTTCAGCGGAGTGCTTGGAGATGCCTTCGGTTATTTCCATTATTTGATAGCTATTGTCATTATTGGCGTTGTTACTTTGCTTCCTATTTATCTCTGGAAACATGCAAAACTACATGAAAAATAATGTTAACTAAATGAAATAAAGAAATTTAATATCGCTTAAGGAGTGATCTAAGCTTTATCTAATACCTTGGTCTATATTTGTAAAAATGTATGTTTTTAGCTATTTAAATGCTCTATTAATTATGCCATCTTGTTTGGGTAGCAAATGGAAGCTAAAAGGAGAAAAAATGGATCTCGTTAACAAGAAAAATCATGTGAATCAATCAAAATGGATAGAAAAGTGTTCAATTAGATTGGATGTTAGCCTAAAGTCTAAAAAAGAATAATGAAATAACGATTTAATCATTCTATAAGATAAGAGAGTTGTGTAGGATTCGTTACAACATGAAGTTAAGGTAAAAATCTGTAACTCAAAGTCGGCTTTTTATGTCTTTGGTTATTAGGTTTTGGTCTTGCACAGCGTTGAAATTGGTTTTGGTTGCGGTAATAAAATTAATGTAACCAAAGTGGAGGAGAGTTGATTTTTTAGCCCCTAATTTAATGGCGTAAATCAACTTGGCATGGATAGGCAACATAAAATATATTTTTAGGAGTTTTTGATGGATCTATTCCTTAATCGTAAATCTTTCGTTATTAAAAGTTTAGCTCTTACAGTTACAGCTTTAATGATGAGTGGGGCACATGCTGCGACTTCCGACAAAGCGGAAATTCAACAGCTTCGTAAAGAAGTTGAAGCTTTAAAAGCTTTAATTCAACAACAAAGCCAAGTTCAGCAACAACAACAGCAAGTACAGCAACAACAGCAAGTTCAATTGGCTGAAGTTAAGGCACAACCTGTTGCTGCACCAGTTTCACCTTTAGCATCATTAAAATCTAAAGCGGGCGCTGATGTGAACCTATATGGTTTTGTTCGTGGGGATGCTAACTATATTATTGAAGGTGCAGACAACGACTTTAATGATGTAAGCAAGTCAACTGGTGAAGCGAAAGATAAAATCCGTGCAACAGCTAAAACGACACGTCTTGGTTTAGATTTTACTGCTCCAGTAAATGACGCTAAAGTTGGTGGTAAAATCGAAGTCGACTTTGCGGGTACAAATGATGGCTTACGTATTCGTCATGCTTACTTGACTTATAACAACTGGTTATTCGGTCAAACAACTTCAAACTTCTTATCTAACCATGCACCAGAAATGATCGACTTCTCGACAAACATTGGTGGTGGTACAAAACGTGTTCCACAAGTGCGTTATAACTTTAAACTTGCTCCAGCAACACAACTATTAGTTTCTGCTGAAGAAGGCGATAGTTCAGGTAATGCTAAAGATAAAGATGATAAGTGGGCAACTGATGGTGTCAAATATAGCTTACCTGTATTAACAGCTAAATTAACCCAAGGGTATGCAGGCGGCAAAGGTTCGGCTTCCGCTCGTGTTTTAGTTGAAAATTATAAATCACAAACTACGGGTGACGACAAAACAGGTTGGGGTGTTGCTGCTGGTACCGACTTTAAAGTATCTGATCCTTTAAAACTATTTGCTGATGCTTCATATGTTGTAGGTAATAATACTTACTTATATGGTAGTAACAGTGCTTATGCAGTAGTAAATAACGATATTGAACAAAATGAATTTGTAGCGGTACAAGTGGGTGGAACTTATAAAATTTTACCTAACTTACGTTCTACTCTAGCGTATGGTGCACAATTCGCTGATGACGGCACTGACTACGCTAAAGCAAATACATCTGCGAATGAAAAAGTTCAACAAGCATGGCTTAATGTGATTTATACACCAGTAAAACCAATTGATTTAGGTCTGGAGTATGTAAACGGTAAGCGTGATACCTTTGCTGGTAAGTCTTACAAAGATAACCGTGTTGGTTTAATGGCTAAATACAGCTTCTAAACCTAGCAAAAAAAATTATGTTTTAAAGAGTCGAGGTTCTTGTGAATCTCGACTTTTTTCTTTTTATATAAATTTAACAATGAGTATTTCTAAAAGCAGCCATTTAGGACTGCTTTTTTATTTAAGTGATTTTTAAGTTTTAATTTCTAAAGTGAAGCATCATAAAAAGATTGTAGTCGTCCGAGATGCTTAATTTTTTTTCTAAATTAAGGAATAAACAGATTTCACTGTTTATGTTTAATCTAATTTTAGCTATTTGGTTAGGAGCCATTCTCAATATTGGTTTCTTCCATAGCATTAATCTTTTAACTCCATATTTGGGAGTACAGGCTATTCTGTTCTTGGCTGCTACAGTGGTTATTGTTGTTGCTGCTTATTATGCTGTTTTACAAATTTTAAATTGGAAATGGACTGCTAAATTTATTGCCATTATTTTGGTGATTGTTGGGGGATTTAGCGCATATTTTGTAAATACACTCGGAATAATGATTTCACCAGATCAAATTCAAAATATGGTACAGACCGATGCAGCTGAGATTTCTGACTTAATCTCATTGCGGTTTGGGTGTTGGATAGTTTTTTTAGTAGTTTTACCTATCATTTTGATTTCTCAAGTAAAGCTTAAAAAAGAAAAAGCATCTCATTTATTGATTAAAAAAGTCGGTTCAATTGTTGCTTCTTTTGCGATTGTAGGAACTTTGTTGTTTACATACTATATTGATTTTGCATCTATCTTTCGTGAACATCGTGATTTAAAAGGAATGGTTTCACCACAAAATAGTATTTCATCTTTAATGTCTTACTATCACAAGATGGCACCTAAGAAGAACTTACCATTAATCCATTATGGTGAAGATGCTCATCAAGTTCAGCAAGTACAAAATAACTTACCTAAATTGATGGTACTCGTTGTGGGTGAGACAGCCCGCGCTGAAAGTTTTGCATTAAATGGCTATGCCAAAAATACAAATCCAGAGCTTTCTAAACAAGATGTTTTAAATTTTTCTCAGGTAAGTTCTTGTGGTACGGCCACAGCTGTATCTGTGCCATGTATGTTCTCTGGCATGCCACGTGTTGGCTATGATGAGCAGTTAGCAAGTCATCGTGAAGGTTTATTAGACATCGCAAAGCGTGCAGGTTATCAAGTGACTTGGATTGATAATAATTCTGGTTGTAAGGGGACTTGTGATCGTGTCGAGCAGTACCAAATACCAGAAAAGTTAAAGCAAAAATGGTGTAAAGATGGCGAATGCTATGATGATATTTTAATTGATAGCTTAAAACAGTATTTGGCGACGATTCCCAAAGAAGACACGCGCCCACGTCTGATTGTTTTACACCAAGTTGGAAGCCATGGTCCAGCTTATTACAAGCGTGCACCAGCTACATATCAACCATTTAAACCGACTTGTGATACTAATGCCATACAGGGTTGTTCTCGAACAGAATTACTCAATAGTTATGATGACACGATTGTGTATACAGACCATGTTTTAAGTCAGATGATTAATACTTTAAAAGAAGTATCGAATTATCAAACTGGTTTATGGTATTTGTCTGATCACGGCGAATCTACAGGTGAACATGGTTTATATTTACATGGTTCACCTTATGCAATCGCACCAAGCCAACAGACACATGTACCAATGATGATGTGGTTCTCTGATAGTTGGAAAAGACATAATCTTACTCAAGTGAGTTGTTTAGGCCAACAGACTAAACAAGCCCTAAGTCAGGATAATTTATTCCCAAGCTTATTAAGTTTGCTAGATGTAAAAACTCAAGTCATCAACCCCCAACTGGATATGTTGCACTCTTGTGCCCATGTAAATTAAAGCGAGCCTGAAATATGACAAAAATCTTGATGATTGAAGATGATTTTATGATTGCCGAGTCAACAATAACGTTGCTGCAATATCATCAATTTGAGGTGGAATGGGTCAATAATGGCTTAGATGGTCTGGCTCAATTGGCTAAAAATAAATTCGATTTAATTCTTTTGGACTTAGGCCTCCCTATGATGGATGGCATGCAGGTCTTAAAGCAAATTCGTCAAAGAGCTGCAACGCCAGTGTTAATTATTTCAGCACGAGATCAATTACAAAACCGTGTTGATGGATTAAACAACGGAGCAGATGATTACCTGATAAAACCTTACGAATTTGATGAGCTATTGGCTCGTATCCATGCTTTATTACGCCGTAGTGGAGTAGAGGCTCAGCTTGCGAATCAGGACCAGTTATTACAGAGTGGTGACTTGGTTTTAAATGTTGAACTACATATTGCAACCTTTAAAGGTCAACGGATTGATTTGTCGAACCGTGAATGGGCGATTCTTATTCCTTTGATGAACCACCCAAATAAAATCTTTTCTAAAGCAAATCTTGAAGATAAGTTATATGATTTCGATAGTGATGTGACTAGTAATACCATCGAAGTATATGTGCATCACTTGAGAGCTAAACTTGGGAAAGACTTTATTCGAACTATTCGGGGATTGGGTTACCGTTTAGGACAATCATAGCTTAAGTTGTGGAACTTTATAAAAGTGCATTATTCATTAAAAAAACGACTGATTTGGGGCACCTCAATTTTCAGTATCATTTTAGGTTGTATATTAATTTTTAGTGCCTATAAGGTTGCGCTTCAAGAAGTTGACGAAATTTTAGATACTCAAATGCGTTATTTGGCAGAAAGAACAGCTGAATATCCCTTAAAAACGGTAAGTAGTAAGTTTGATTTTCATAAAACCTATCATGAAGAAGATTTATTTGTAGATATCTGGGCGTATAAAGATCAAGCTCATTTATCGCACCATTTACATTTATTGGTTCCACCTGTTGCACAAGCTGGCTTTTATTCGCATAAAACCAACCAAGGTTTAATTCGTACCTATGTTCTGCCTTTAAAAGATTATCAGATCCAGATTAGCCAACAAGAAAAGGTCCGTGAGGCTTTTGCTTGGGAACTTGCGGGGAGTATGTTTGTTCCCTATTTAATTATTTTGCCATTTGCCATTTTTGCTTTAGCCGCGATTATTCGTCGAGGTCTCAAGCCGATTGATGATTTTAAAAATGAACTGACACACCGCGATTCAGAAGAACTGACGCCTATTGAAGTTGCGGACTATCCTCAAGAGTTATTGCCAACCATTGATGAAATGAACCGTTTATTTGAGCGTATATCTAAGGCTCAAATGGAGCAAAAACAGTTTATTGCAGATGCTGCACATGAACTCCGAACTCCTGTCACAGCTCTAAATTTACAAACTAAAATTTTAATCAGTCAACTTCCTGAACATGAGTCTTTGCAAAATCTGAGTAAAGGGTTGGCGCGTATTCAGCATCTGGTCACTCAGCTTTTAGCTTTGGCAAAGCAAGATGTGTCCTTGAGTGTGATTGAACCAACCAAATATTTTCAGCTTAATGATGTCGCTTTGAACTGTGTTGAACAGCTTGTTAATTTAGCCATGCAAAAAGAGATTGATTTAGGACTGGTTCGTAATGAACCTATTGAAATGCATAGTGTTGAACCGACAGTACATTCTATTATTTTTAATTTAATTGATAATGCAATCAAATATACGCCCCACCAAGGTGTAATTAATATTTCAGTTTTTACAGATATAGATGGCTATGCGTGTATTCAAATTGAAGATAGCGGTGCGGGGATTGACCCTGAACAGTACGATAAAGTGTTAAAACGTTTTTATCGTGTACACCATCACCTTGAAGTGGGGAGTGGCTTAGGTTTATCTATTGTTGATCGTGCAACTCAACGTTTAGGTGGAACTTTGACGCTAGATCGAAGTTTAGAGCTTGGCGGACTTTCTGTTTTAGTTAAACTGCCTAAAGCTCTACATATTCATGAAACAAGAACTTGATTTATACAAGTTCTTGTTTGATTCGTTTTTCAAATTCGAAGCGATGAATAAAAATCGCATAAAGTAATATATTTACTGCCCAAATGACCCAAGCTGTCCATAAATTGTGGCTAAGGAAATGGGCGCCCCGCATCATTTGTCCCCAACCCATCATAAAACCTAAGATAAGACTCGTCGCTAAGTAAAAATAGGCATGTTTAGGTCGCTCAAGACGATAAACAAAATAACCTGTCATTAAGATGAAACCAGCACTTGCATGACCGCCTGGAAAGCAATGACCATGCTTGGCGGTAAAATCCCATACATATCCTAAATTGGTAGGATGAACCATATTCCAAGGGCAAGCGTGAGCAGATTGTGATTTTAATATGCCGACAATACTGCTACCTAACATACTCACAAAAAACATATAGCCATATTGCCAGCGATAAAGCTTCAATTTCTCAACTTTAAATGATGCAAGCCATAGACCAAAAAAGATGACATAAATGCCAGTAATGATCTGCTTTACAATCTCATGATTAAGTCTTTCCAGATACCAATTGTCTCGATTGAAAAAATGACCTGTTGAATCAATCCAAGGCTGGATGAGGTACATATCAATTTTTCCGCCGATTGGAAAAATGATTAAAAGCAGAAAAAAACTTAAAAAAAGCAAGATAAGATTAATTTGGAAAAAACGTTTTTGCTTAGTCATTCTGATGAAATATCAATCGACAATGGATGCGACTAATTACATAAAATTAAGCTTAAATTGCTCTTAAACCCTACAGAAGAAAGGGGTCCAATTTCCCTTAAAAAATAAAAAAGCGACGAGAAGTATCGTCGCTTTGAGCACTTTAGAAAGGATTAAAACATACCTTCTTCAGAGTTTGCAGAAATCTTATGAATGGATAAATCTGCCCCTCTAAATTCATCTTCTTGAGATAAACGAATGCCAATGGTCGCTTTAAGTAAACCGTACACAATAAAGCCGCCAGCAAGTGCAATGGCAATTGCAAGTGTTGTACCAATGAGTTGCGAGATGAAAGACACACCGCCTAAACCACCAAGCCATTGTTGACCAAATAGACCTACTGCAATGCCACCAAATGCACCACACACGCCATGTAAAGGCCATACCCCAAGCACATCATCAACTTTAAGTTTGTTTTGAGTATAGGTAAATAAATACACAAACATCGCACCAGCTGCACCACCAATAACAAGCGCGCTGATTGGATGAACAATGTCAGACCCTGCACAGATTGCGACTAAGCCTGCAAGTGGGCCGTTGTGTAAGAAACCTGGGTCATTTTTTCCAATGGCATTTGCTGTAATGGTTCCGCCGACCATTGCCATGAGTGAGTTAATGGCAACTAAACCAGAAATCGCATCAACACGCTGAGCACTCATCACGTTAAAGCCAAACCAGCCGACAATTAAAATCCATGAACCGAGCGCCAAAAATGGAATAGAAGATGGCGGATGAGCACTTACACGACCATCTTTCTTATAACGACCAGAACGTGCACCCAATAAAATGACCGCAGCAAGTGCAATCCAGCCGCCCATAGCGTGAACAACAACTGAACCAGCAAAATCGTGAAAAGCTGCCCCAAAAGTTGTTTCTAACCACTTTTGCAGACCATAGTTACCATTCCAGACCATGCCTTCGAAAAAAGGATAAACCAGCGCAACTAAAGCGAGTGTTGCAATGGCTTGAGAACGCATTTTTGCGCGCTCCGCAATGCCACCTGAAATAATGGCAGGAATTGCAGCAGCAAAAGTGAGTAAAAAGAAACAACGCATGAGGTTGTAGCCATGATCACCAGATAAAACCGTACTATCATGGAAGAAATGCTGGCCATAAGAAATGTAGTAGCCAACAAAGAAATATGCGATTGCAGAAAGGGCAAAGTCAGTCAGAATTTTACTCAGTGCGTTCACCTGATTTTTATGGCGAACCGTACCAAGTTCCAAGAATGCAAAACCTGCGTGCATGGCAAGAACCAAAACAGCACCAAGTAATAAGAAAAATAGATC
Organism: Acinetobacter sp. IK31; assembly: GCF_035615195.1. Lineage (NCBI taxonomy): Bacteria > Pseudomonadati > Pseudomonadota > Gammaproteobacteria > Moraxellales > Moraxellaceae > Acinetobacter > Acinetobacter sp. IK31. The sequence continues at coordinate 60,552 of NZ_JANBOB010000012.1, forward strand.
TACATTTTGCATAGCATGCTCGAAAAAAGTGCTAAATTCCATTTTGGAACAAATCTGGGTCTGTAAATTGCACCAAAATAGATTTAAGGAATCTAAAAACCTAAGTTTGTCGAAACAAACTCAATTGCATAAAAGTGAATATGCAATAAGCGCACCAATTTAGATTGGATAATGGGGTTTTGACGACAAATGGTGCGTTAAATTGATCGAGATAAGGGCGATACTCATGCTTTTATGTTAAAAATCATCTAATACGCTCGTAAATTGACCTGAAAAAGTTCGTTATTAAAATTTAAAAGAGTGGTTTGTATTTGAATTAATGATCTGACCAAACTTCTTGAGCAACTTCAATGAATGCTTTCACAGCTGGACTCATATGTTTCTTATTCTTCACTGCGAGTCCAATAGAACGTTTAAGGTTCGGTTTAAAAGGGCGTTTGACTACGTTTGGATAGAGCGAGAGCAATTCTTTAGTAATTACCATATCGGATACAATGGAAACACCTAACTGGTTGTGAACCATGCTGACGATACTCAGAATTTGTGACACATAAAATTTGATGTCTGGTTTCACATTAAAGTTTTTTAAAATTAATTCGACCTGATGTCTACTACCTGCCATTGTCATAATAAAAGGGCAGTTTTCTAGCTGTGCTGGATCAATATAGAGTTGTTGCGCCAGTGGGTAACCATTCGGAATTAGGGCAACAAAACGGTCTTCGATTAAAGGGAATGTATCAAAACGTTCATCTGGCATAATCAAAAAACCGACTTCTATACGCCGTTCCAATAACCATTGAGCAACTTCTTTATCTTCGCCTTCATCGATATAAATTTCGATTTTAGGGTAGCGCTGCCGAAAGCTTTCTAAAATTTCAGGCAATAGATAAATGGATGATGAAGCCCCAAAAGATCCAATATGTAAGGTGCCTTCATTTAACCCATGGATCGCAGCCACTTCTTTTTCTAAAGTGTTTGAGATACTCAATAGCTCTTTTACATGAGTCAATAACTGCTGACCTGTTGTAGTCAGCTCAATATCACTTTGGGTTCTTGAAATGAGGTTAATGCCCCATTGTTGTTCTAAAGATTTAAGCGCATGAGAAACTGCCGATTGTGAAATTCCCAGCTTTTCTGCTGTTGCAGTAAAACTTTTTAGTTCAGCAATGAGTGCAAAAATTTCAAGCTGGGTAAATGTCATGTTGTACTTATTATGAGTAAAAACTCATTTTATCATGAGTTTTCATTATCTTTAATATATGAGTAAGCCAAGGTAATTGCCAGAAACAGCAAGCCCTTCAACCAAACTTGAGTAAAGAAATGAATAGCATTGTTTTATCTCTTTTTCCCTTAGTTGCATTAATTGCATCGGGATACCTGTTAAAAAAATATCATTTTTTTAGTGATGAGTTTTGGGCTGGGGCAGAGAAGCTCAATTACTATATTTTATTTCCCGCTTTGCTTTTTAGTACGTTGTCGACCGCTAAAATTGACTTAAAAAGTTTGAGTACAGCCATTATTGCCATGTTGATTGTGGTTTTAGCAGTCACCATTTTCTTGTACATACTTCGCGTGTTTTGGCACATACCACCTGCACGTTTTGGAGTGCATGTACAAAGTATGGTTCGCTTTAATACTTATATTGGTTTGGCGTTAGTGACTTCGCTTTTTAAAAGTGAAGGAATGGCAATACTGGCAATTTTATTGGCGCTTTGCATTCCACTTGTGAACGTTATTTCTGTGCTTGCTCTAACCTCTAAAGAACAGATGGCGATTAAGCCTGTTTTTATTGCGCTTCTTAAAAACCCTTTAATTGCATCGTGTGTGGTGGGAGCGGCAGTCAATGCACTTCACATCCCGATTTGGGAAGGCTTTTCTAGCTTTATTAAGCTTTTTTCAGCATCGAGTTTGCCACTGGGTCTGTTATGTGTGGGTGCAGCTTTACAGTTTATGCAAATTAAAAAAGATATTGTGGTATTGGCAGCAGACACGTTTGCACGACTTTTAGCAGTGCCTGCATTGGCTTACGCGGTCTGTACGTGGTTTGGTTTACCAAGCTTACAAACACTAATTTTAGTTATTTTCTTTGCGCTACCGACGGCTTCTGCTTCATACATTTTAACCAAGGTATTGGGTGGCGACAGCCAACTCATGGCAGCAGTGATTAGCTTTCAAACCTTATGTGCTGCCGTGACTTTACCAGTAGTGATTTGGTGGATTTCTTAAGGTATAACTTTAGTTAAGTCATCTTCTATTTTCTAAAAATTAATAGGCTGGTTCTTATTTAAAGAATGCTTTGCTACCTTCCTCATCTGATTATTGCTACACTTTTTTCTTTTTCAGGTGGATGAGTATGTCCTTTGATCTCAAAGTGAGCTTGCAGCAAAGGTCTGAACCGTCTGCACAGCAGAAAAAACTGAATCGCCTGATTGATAAAATAGAACAGCAAAAAGTTAGCCTTAGCACATGGCAAAATGCGCAAGCTGAGATTCAACAACACATACGTCAAAAACTGATGCCTGTGTATAGCGATTTGCATGAAGTGCTATTTCAGCAGTTAGAGCAGCTTTGGAATATGTTGCATAGCCACGAGTTTTCCAAAGCGGATATGCAACAATTAGATGAAAAAATTGCCCAGTTTGCACAAATGTCGAAGCGCTCAAAAATGCTGTCTGCTAAACAGTTGGAGTTAGTAAAGCAGGTTGATACCTTCTATCAGCAACATGCGAGGGAAGCGGTAAAAAAGAATAAAAAAGCTCAGTCAATAAAATCCGAATACGGTGAAAATACTGATCAAAGTGCAGAATTTGATGAAGACTTTGAACAGTATGCTGCCGAGCAGCAACAAGCACGGGAGCAAGCCAAACAGCAAAGGCAACAACAGAAACGTGAACAAGCTGAGCAGATGGCAGCGCAGTCGTTAAAAACTGTCTATTTAAAAATTGCCGCGATGATTCATCCAGACCGTGAGCAAGATGAAACAAAAAAAGAAGAAAAAACTGAGTTGTTCCAACAGGCAAGTCAGGCCTATGAAAAGCAGGATTTGTTCTATTTACTCAAACTCCAGTTACAGCTCGAACAGAATAAAGGGGTAGGGGCTAAAGAATTATCTGCTGAGCAATTGCGGTTTTATAAACTGGCTTTGGATGCACAAAGTCAGCAGCTTGAAAACCAAATTGCTGAGATTTTGGATTCTTTTCAGTTAGCGAAGAACGTGAAAGCAGAGCATGTACATATTAGTGATGTTTATAAAGCTGTAGATGCGGACTGTGCTGAGTTAAAACAGCAGTTAAAGTGGGAAAAAGAGCGTTTAAAGCATATGAAGAAGGTGAGTGGGGTAGAGATGTTGTTGGGGAGTAATAACTTATTTTAATACATTGAAAATAATTAATAAAAAACTTTTAAATGGCTAATTAATGAGCTAGATTAAAGTTTTATTTTTATGGTTTTAAGCAATGTCAGAACCTAATAATAGACAGGCTATTGATACGATTCGGGGATATTTATATCAATTTGATAATACAATTTTTCAAATTTTAAATAATGGCGATGAAAATAGTATTGTCACTGTAGAAGGTATTGAGGATATTGATGTAGAACAGATAGGTAATGAAATTATTGCAGTACAATGTAAATATTATGAAAAAAGTGATTTCACACCATCAAAAATTAAAGAAGCTATATCATGGATGATAAAAGATTTTTCAAATAGGATTAATGAACAGAAAGATTTAATACAATATAAATTATTTGGTCATTATAGAAGCGGTCAGGAGAAACTTCCTCATCCAATTAGTATCGAATTTCTTAAAAAAAACTTTCTAACTACAACTACCAGAGCTACAGATAATGATTCTAGTACTATAACGCAACTACATATTGATTTAGGTTTGGATGATGAAAATTTAGAGCTTTTTTTAAGTAAATTAACCTTACAGATAGATGGGCCGACTTTAGATCAACAACACTTAGATATTTTATCCAAATTTGTTTATCTAAACATATGTTCTGATAGTGATGTCGAATTTTTTTATGCTAAAAGTATTTATATTATAAGGAATTTAGCTAAAAATCAGGCAGAGAATGAAAGAAAAATTACAAAGAAAAAATTTATTAATGAGTTAAGAAATTCTAAGAAAATGATTTTTGATTATTGGTACTTTGAGAAGTTAACTGAAAGTGAATATTGTAGAAAAATTAGAAAAAAATATTTTAATAATACAAGCTCTAAAATGAATAGATTTTTCTTAATTGAAGTTCCTACTTCAGATTTATTTGAAATAAAAGAAGTTTTAAAAAGTATAAGTGATCGTTGGTCTAATTTAAATACAAGAAGGCAACCTGAAAAATTTTGCCCATTTATTTATATACATAATCTCAACTTCGAGGATTTAGTACGGTTGAAAGCGGAGTTAATATTAGATGCATATATTGTAGAAGATGGGTATTATTTTAAGGGCGGGGATTTTAATATTGATCTATATTTAAGAGAGGTTCTGGAGCAAGGTAATCCTTATAGAACAAAGATAAAATTCATTAACAGCATGGATGAGTTAAATTTAATTCTATCAAAGCCACTGCCTAATAAGAAAGTATATCAGATTTATAATAAAAAGCCTTATTTTGAAACAAATGAGTCATATGATATTTATATTAAGAATATTGAATGTTTAAAGGGAGTATTGTGTGAGTAATCAAGAAGTTTTAGCAGAAGTAATATCAGTAAGACCAAATAAAATTACTGTACAGGTTACGAATCTTGAAAATTTTAAGTTGCCAGATGAATCCTTAAAGGTTGGATCATATATAAGGGTTACTAATAATGATGATGCAATATTGATTGCGATCATAGAAAATTTCTCTATAGGTTTTGATAATAGAAATGAAAGAATCTATCTGATCGAAGCATTACCTTTAGGTGTTTTAGAGGATGGTAAATTTATTAGAGGTGGGGATACAATTGCAATTCCACCAAGAAAAGTTGAGCCAGCTACTACACAGGATATTAGGGCAATATATGATTCGATTACAGAAGAAAAAAGACTAAAATTTTGTACTTTAAGCACTAAGAAAGAAATACATGTTCCCATTGATGGAAATAAATTTTTTAATAAACATGTAGCAATTTTAGGTTCAACTGGTTCAGGAAAGTCACACACTTTATCTAAAATTTTACAAACTGCAATTTCTTCAAAAGATGGAGATTTTAGTTTAAATAATTCTCATATTATTATTTTTGATATCCATTCTGAATATAAGAGTGCTTTTCCTAATGCTAATTTTTTAGATATAAATACTTTAAAATTACCATATTGGTTACTTAACAGTGATGAGCTGGAAGAAATTCTTTTGGATACAGGAGAAAGGGATAATTATAACCAGTCATCAGTATTTAGAAAATTAGTAACTATTAATAAAGAGATTCATAATGAAGGTGTTAAGAATATTTCATATGATACTCCTATAAAGTTCAGTCTAGATGAAGTGGTAAATGCATTATTTAATTTGAAAAATGAAACTAAAAATTCAAAAAATAATGAACTATGTATGATAGATAATGGGAGTTATTCCATAAAATCAGATGGTGGTGTGGATGCTAACATGGGGGTGCTTTTTGAAAGTGATATAGAAAAGATAAAAAACTATTTTTTAACTAGGCATAAGTTTTTTCCAACTAAAAGTCAGAATATCAATAAAGGATTATACGCTGAAGGAACTTTGGATAAGTTTTTTAATCGTATAGAAGAGAAAATTAGACAAGATAGATTGAAATTTATTTTTGATCCAACACTACAAAACTCAGATTTTGTTGATGTTTTAAGAGATATTATTGGTTACTCAGATAAAAAGAAGTCTAATATTACTATTATTGATTTGAGTGATGTTCCATTTGAGGTTTTAACTATAACTGTTTCTGTAATATCTAGATTAATATTTGATTATGGATATTTTTATAAAAGACAACGATTTGAAATTAACCCAGAAGAAGTAATTAATAATGATGTACCCATTTTAATGGTATATGAAGAAGCTCATAAGTACGTTCCTAATAGTGAACTTACAAAATATAGAGCATCAAAGATAGCAATAGAACGTATTGCTAAGGAAGGTCGAAAATATGGAATAACATTAATGTTATCTAGTCAGAGGCCATCAGAAATTTCTGAAACAATTTTTTCACAATGTAATAATTTTATCTCAATGAGACTTACCAACCCAGTTGATCAAAACTATGTAAGAAAACTTTTACCTGACTCACTCGGTGGGATTATAGATATATTGCCAAGTTTACATCAAGGTGATGCCTTGTTAGTAGGGGACTCAATTGTTCTTCCTTCTATCGTAACAATTGATCGCTGTGATCCTGAACCATCTTCTAATGATATTCCTTATTGGAGTTTATGGAAGGAGGAATGGAAAGAAGTCGAGTTTGAGGCTATTTGTCAAAAGTGGAAATAAAAAAATCCCCTCACTAAGAGGGGATTTTTTGAATCAAATTGCTGCATTAAAGCGCAGCAATCTGCTCCATATTTGCTTTAACTTTTTCTAATTGAGCAGCAAACTCAGCAAGCTTCGCTTTTTCACCTTCAACAACCGCTGCTGGTGCTTTAGATACAAAGCCTTCATTTGCAAGTTTGCCCGCAATTTGATCGTGTTGCTTTTGGATTTTATCCAAGTCTTTTTGCAAACGAGCAAGCTCAGCTTTAGGGTCAATTAAGCCTTTCATTGGTACAAATACCGATGCATGGCTAACAACGCTAGAGCAAGACAAAGGCGGCTCTTGGTCTTTATTCAAGAATTCAATGCTTTCAACTTTAGCTAATGCTTTGAACAATGCTTCAATACGAATGATTTGTTCACGTTCAGCGTCAGACGTGTTTTGAAGTAATACTGGCAACAAGCGCGCATTACCTAAGCCCAACTCACCACGAATGTTACGTACCGCACCGATCAAACCTTGAAGCCATTGCATGTCTGCTTCAGCTTGGTCATTGATTTTTGCTTGCTCAGGAATAGGGTATTGAGCAGTCATAATCGTTGGGCCGCCTTGACCAAGCATTGGTGCAAGAGTCTGCCAAATTTCTTCTGTCAAATACGGCATTAATGGATGAGCCAAACGCAACGAAGCTTCCATCACTGCAAGCAATACACGACGTACTTCAGCTTTACGCTCTTCTGCAACTTCTGCATCGTTCAGAACTGGTTTAGTTAACTCAACGTACCAGTCACAGTATTCATTCCAAATAAAGTCATAAATCGCTTGTGCAGCAAGGTCTAAACGATAGGTTGCAAACGCTTGGTGTACAGCAGCTTCAGCTTTTTGCAGACGGCTCATAATCCACTGTTCTGGAAGTTCCCAAAGATCAGGGCGAGCGTCGGTACCAACAGTTTGACCTTCAACATTCATCAGAACGAAACGAGTCGCGTTCCAGATTTTGTTACAGAAGTTACGGTAGCCTTCAACACGTTTTAAGTCGAACTTAATGTCACGACCAGTGTTTGCAAGCGCACAGAACGTGAAACGAACTGCGTCAGTACCATAGGCATTAATGCCTTCTGGGAACTCTTTGCGCGTTGATTTTTCAATCTTCGCTGCATCTTTCGGGTTCATTAGGCCAGTCGTACGTTTTGCAACTAAGCTTTCTAGATCAATACCGTCAATCAAGTCTAATGGATCAAGTACGTTACCTTTAGACTTAGACATTTTTTGACCTTCACCATCACGTACCAAGCCGTGAACGTAAACAGTCTTAAATGGAACTTGAGATGAACCATCTTCATTTTTCATGAAGTGTAAGGTCATCATGATCATGCGGGCAACCCAGAAGAAAATGATGTCAAAACCAGTCACCAAAACATCTGTTGGGTGGAAAGTTTTTAAGAAATCATTTACTTCATCTTGCTTCGCATCGCCAGTCCAACCTAAAGTTGAGAATGTCCAAAGCGCAGAAGAGAACCATGTATCAAGAACGTCTTCATCTTGTTTAAGTTCAACGTCAGCAGCGATATTGTTCTTCGCGCGTACTTCTTCTTCATTACGACCCACATAGATGTTGCCATTCGCATCGTACCAAGCTGGAATACGGTGACCCCACCAAAGCTGACGTGAAATACACCAGTCTTGAATGTCACGCATCCACGCCATGTACATGTTGCTGTACTGTTCTGGAACAAACTTAATACGGCCATCTTGAACTGCTTCAATTGCAGGTTCAGCAAGCGGAGCAATTTTTACATACCATTGGTCAGTCAATAATGGCTCAATGATCACGCCTGAACGGTCGCCACGTGGCGCTTTTAAGTCATATGGTTGGATTTGGTCTAACCAACCTTCGGCTTCAGCTTGAGCAACTAATTTTTTACGTGCTACGAAACGTTCTAAACCAGCGTATTCCGCAGGTGCAGTAATGGTTTTAGAAATTTGTTCACCAGCTTTTGCAATATATTCAAACTCACCTAAAACTTCGGCGTTTTTGTTGAAGATATTAATGATTGGCAAGCTATTGCGTTTACCTAGGTCATAGTCGTTAAAGTCGTGAGCAGGCGTGATTTTTACACAGCCAGTACCAAAGTCTTTTTCAACGTAGTCATCAGCAACGATTGGAATTAAACGACCAGTAATTGGCAATACAATGTTTTTACCAACAAGGTGTGCATAACGCTCATCTTCAGGGTGAACAGCAACAGCAGTATCGCCCAGTAATGTTTCAGGACGAGTCGTTGCAACGACTAAATAGTCTTTGCCATCTTGAGTTTTAACTGATTTGTCTTCAAAGAAATATTTAAAGTGCCAAAGTGAGCCTTTTTCTTCTTTGCTTTCTACTTCAAGGTCAGAAAGAGCAGTTTGAAGTTTAGGATCCCAGTTTACAAGGCGCTTACCGCGGTAAATTAAACCATCTTCGTGCAAACGAACGAATACTTCTTTAACAGCGTTTGATAAACCTTCATCCATCGTGAAGCGTTCACGTGACCAGTCTACAGACGAACCTAAGCGACGAATTTGTTTAGTAATCGTGCCGCCAGATTGTTCTTTCCATTCCCAAACTTTTTCGATGAACTTATCACGGCCCAAGTCATGACGAGTCACACCTTGTAAGCCAAGTTGACGCTCAACAACCATTTGAGTTGCAATACCCGCATGGTCAGTACCTGGTTGCCACAAGGTGTTTTTACCCATCATGCGGTTATAACGGGTGAGGGCATCCATAATGGCATTGTTAAAGCCATGGCCCATGTGCAAACTACCAGTGACGTTTGGTGGCGGAATCATGATACAGAATGATTCACCGTGACCAGAAGGTTTGAAGTAACCTTGTTCTTCCCACGTTTGGTACCACTTCTTTTCGATCTCGGTTGGATCGTATGTGGTCGCAATATTTTGAGCGGTTTGAGCGTCAGTCATAGTAGCTTAGATCGAATATGCATAAAAAATTGCACCTATTGTAGCAAAAAAATGCCTCGAAATTAATGTGCTGAAAACAGATAAACGGTTTTGTATTTTTTTCAAAAAACGGTAGATTTATGAAAGATGGATCACAATTTAATCGTGTAGACACACGGCACAAAAATTACAAAAGAATTGAAAAAGGATGTTGCTCATGAGTTATGAAGTTTTTTTGAAAATTTCCGATTCAACTTATACCCAATTCGAGACTATTCGGCAGAAACTGCATGATGGGGTGAGCCAAAGTCAGGCAAAAGCTTTAGGGGATGTATTGTCTGACCTTTCTTGTGAAATTATTGAGCAGGTTTTTTCTGTACTCTTACAGTCAGGGAATACAACCATGTCCCCAAAACAGCAAGCTGAGTCTGAAAAAGTGGTTCAGCAGGTTTTGGAAACTTTTCGAAAATATATGCCTTGGTCGGTTTCATTCTTTGGAAATGAACGTCTTTTACCTTTAGTTGACTACATGACATCCCTGATGAAAGAACAGGGACAGCAGATCTATATTACCTATCCAGTTACGCTTCAACTCGTGCAACAAGCTGAAACTCTGACTCAGCAAATTCGTGATGGGAACATGCAGAGTGTTGCAGCTGCTTTTGATACTCTCATTCAAATTGTAGATTTAGGCGTAACAAGCCTAGTACGTGAACCTAAAAAGCGTTTAAAATTTAATTTAGTTGTCGATAAAACCCTGAATGGGGTGATCAACATGACGACGCATTTAGGCTATAAACGTTTGGAAAAGTTAGGTACACAGGTCGATCAGACCACAGCAACTCATTATATCAACCACTTTTTGGCCTTCATGCATCAAGCAGCATAATTTAAAAAGATAATAGGAACATAAAGCATGGCCAAACTTGATACTTTAAAAAATAAGGTGGTATGGATTACGGGTGCATCTTCTGGTTTAGGTAAGGCCTTGGCAGGGGAATTAGCCTTGCAAGGGGCAGAAGTGATTTTGACCTCCCGTCGTTTTGAAGAGTTAGAAGAAGTTCGAGTTGGTTTGTTAAATCCAGAGCAACATTTGTCTGTGGTTGCAGATATTACCAATGAAAAACAAGTTCAAGAGGCCTATGAGCAGATTTTAAAAGCGAAAGGACGAATTGACTGGCTCATTAATAATGCAGGTTTGAGCCAACGTGCATTAATCGAAGACACGACAATGGCAACCGAACGGGCCATTATGGAAGTTGATTATTTCTCGCAAGTGGCGTTAACCAAAACTGTGCTTCCGACCATGCTAAAACAAAAGTCTGGTCGAGTTGTGTTTGTTTCTAGCGTGGCAGGTCTGTTAGGAACACAGTACCGGGCAAGTTATTCGGCTGCTAAAGCGGCAATTCATATGTGGGCTAATAGTTTACGTGCTGAGGTCGCTGATCAGGGCATTGAAGTTTCCGTTATTTTCCCTGGTTTTGTAAAAACAAACGTTTCTTTTAATGCGTTAAATGGTGCAGGGCAGCCTCAAGGCCATCAAGATGAAGCAATTGAAAATGGTTTAGAGGCAGATACTTTTGCAGAAAAGTCGGTTAAAGCTTTAATGCATGGCCAAGAATATATTGTTGTTGGGGGAACAAAAGAAAAACTTGGAGTAATGGTTTCTCGGATGTCACCAAAACTTCTCTATAAAATGATTCGGAAAACAAAAGTAAAATAAAAAAGAGATTTCGCCGTGCTAAATTGGTGAAAAACCTGCATAGAAGGTTCACCATGGATCAAGATTATCACCGTGTTTTAGAGGTCATCACACGTTTTCAATTGGTCTTTGACCAGAAAAATTGGGACGCTTTTGATGAGTTATTGGCCGATCAACTTGAGGTGGACTATTTCCAGTTTAGGGGAGAGCCTTTATGTGTTGTGACTTGTCATGAATATAAAGGTTCTCGGCAGCAAGCTTTATCGCATTTACGACTACAGCACAATTTGAGTAATCCCATTATCCGCATTGAACAAGATCGGGCATGGTTAGAATGCAATTATCAAATTTATCGTTTTTCAGAAAATGATTATTTTCATTCATTTGGTCGTTATTATTTTACTTTGGAAAAACAACAGGGCAATTGGAAAATTACCGGAATTTGCCAACATTTAACTAAAAATATTGGCAATCCACGGATACATTTTTCTAGCGTGGGGCAGTGTTAATCTTTTACTGCGGTACCGTAGGCAAAGACTTCGACCATTCCACCCTGCATTCCTAGTTCGGTTGTACTCAGCCGAACTCCCATAATATGGTTAGCGCCTGCGGTATGGGCTTGTTGCTTTAAGCGGACAATCGCTTCACGGCGAGCACGTTCAACAATACTTTCATAACTGGTCAGCCGACCGCCTAAAATATTTTTGATTGATGCCAGCACATATTTAAAGTAGTCATTAGAAATCACGACATTACTGCTAATAAATTGGCCTAATTGATCACTCGTCGCAAAACGATTCGTATCAATTCTGATATGGGCCAGCCGTTGCTCTTTTTCTAGAAGTTCTTTCAAATGTTTTTGTTCAATATGGCGCCCAAAACCCCAACCAATACTGAAAAGAATCAGAAAAATAACAAGCTGAAAAATAAGATTTTCCATTTTCTACCTATGCACTAAATGGATCTGGTAGATGGGGTGCTTGAGGTTGTACGACCACAGCTGTGCCATAGACAAATAGTTCGGAAGCACCTTGAGCAATATTTGAAGTTGAAAAACGAATACCAACAATTGCATTCGCACCCAGTTGCTGGGCTTTGGCAATCATACGATTCATGGCTTCTTGGCGGGATTCTTCTAATAATTCGGTATAACCTGTAAGTTCACCACCCACAATATTTTTTAAACTCGCCATCAAGTCACGGCCAACATGCTTACTTCGGACTGTACTTCCATAAACAACATCAAGCTGTTTTAAAATCTGGTGGCCCGGAACGCTTTCTAAATTACTCAGTAACATTATTTTTTATCAATCTAAATCTTTTAAGGTTTCAAGATAAGAAATATTCACATGAGATGCAATAAAAAAGCCCACCGAAGTGAGCTTTTATAGATAAGTTATTTAAAACTTATTGCTTTTTAAGTTCAGCACTTGATGGTTGATTAACTACTGTATCTGAAGAATTTGCTTTTAAACCGCCACCTAGAGTTTTGTATAACTCAATTTGGTTGTTTAAGTTAGCTTGTTGAAGCAAGAGTAGACCTTGTTCTGCTGAATAAGATGAACGCTGTGCATCAAGAACGGTCAAGTAACTATCAATACCTGCACGGAAGCGGGCATTTGAAAGTGTGTAGTTGCGGTTAGTCGCTTCTACTAGACGTTGTTGAGCTGTTAAACGTTCACCAATATTGGCACGCGTTGCAAGCGCATCATTAACTTCGCGGAATGCAGACTGAACTGATTTTTCATAATCAGATAATGCAATTTTCTGATCAGTTTCAGAAATTTTTACATTGGCACGACGCGTACCCCAGTCAAAGATTGGTAAATCTAGGCTTGGTCCAACTGACCACACAAATCCACCAGACTTAAATAGATCACTTAAGTCAGTCGATGCGTAACCTGCAGAACCCGTTAAGCTAATTGTTGGGAATAAACGTGCTTTTGCAGCACCAATATTCGCACCAGCAGCGCTTAAGTTATATTCAGCAGCTTTTACATCTGGACGGTTGTTAAGCAAGTCGCTTGGTAAACCAGCTGTATATACATTCTGTTGAGTAATACGTTTTACAGGTTGGTTTGGCAACAAGTTTTGCGGAATCGATTGACCTGCTAACAAGTTCAACAAGTTTTGTGCTTGAGCCATCTGAGTTTTGTAGTTCGCTACATCGTTACGCGCAGTTTCTACAGAAATCTGTGCCTGACGTAGTGGAACTTCGCTGTCGATACCCACATCAAAACGTTTTTTGTTGAGGTTGTAAGAGTCTTGCTGTGCTTTTAGAGTTTGCTCTGCAAGCTTTAGATTCGCCGATGCAAAAGAATAGTTCAACCATGCTTGAGCAACCTGACTAATCAGACTGATTTGTGTCGAATCACGTGCACTTTGCGTTGAAAGATAACTATCTAATGCAGCATCTTTCAAGCTACGAACGCGGCCCCAAAAATCAAGCTCATAGGCAGTTACACCCAAACCCACCTGATAGGTAGAGTAGGGGTTATTCGGATCACGGCTTTGAGAAACCTGACGAATTGCACTACCACTTGCTCCGATGGTTGGAAGCTGGTTGTTTTGAGTAATCCGATATTGCTGTTGAGCACGTTCAATATTGAGCGTTGCTGTACGTAAGTCACGGTTGTTGGCAAGAGCCAAATCAATCACTTCGAGCAAACGAGGGTCAGAAAAGAACTGTTTATAACCCTGTTCTGCAATAGACGTACCAGAAGCGCTGTTATATCCATAGCTTTGTGGTATATCGGTTTTCACGACTGGTTCTGGGCCGCGCATGCTTTGACAAGCTGTCAAAGCAAGCGCAAGTGCAGATACCGCAATGCTACGACCTGAAATAGACCATACTTTTTGCATCACGATTTATGCTCCTGAGTGTTTATGGTTTTTGGTTTGTACTTAAAGATACTACGAATCCACACATAGAATACAGGGATAAAGAAGATACCTAAGAACGTTGCACTGAGTACGCCACCGAGTACACCGTAACCGACAGAGTGCTGACTTCCTGCACCTGCACCTGTTGAAAGAGCAAGTGGAAGTACACCGAAACCGAAGGCAAGGGTGGTCATAATAATTGGACGTAAACGCATTTTTGAAGCATGTAAAGTTGCATCAATGAGGTCTTCACCTTTTTCCTGCAGCTCTTTTGCGAACTCAACAATCAAGATCGCATTTTTTGCAGAAAGACCGATGACCGCGATCATCGCTACCTGGAAGTAAATGTTATTTGAGAGATTTGGATCTCCTTTAATAATCATACCCAAGTAAGTCAATATGATTGCACCAATAATACCGAGTGGTACTACAAGTAAAACCGAGAACGGAATAGACCAGCTTTCATATAATGCAGCTAAGCAAAGGAAAACGATTAACAATGAAAGAGCATAAAGGAATGGAGCTTGAGCACCAGACTCACGTTCTTCAAGTGATAAACCTGTCCATTCATAGTCAAAACCTTGTAAGCCCATAGATGGTAGCTTAGCAATAATTTCTTCCATTGCTTTCATAGAATCACCAGAACTTACGCCCGGTGCAGGTGTACCTTGAATGTTAACCGATGACACGCCGTTATAACGTTCAAGACGAGGAGAACCATATGTCCATTCGCCAGTAGCAAATGCAGAGAACGGTACCATTTCGCCTTTGCTATTACGTACATACCACTTGTTTAAGTCTTCAGGCATCATACGGCTACCCGAATCACCTTGAACATAAACTTTTTTCACACGACCTCGGTCAACGAAGTCGTTAATGTATGAACCACCCCATGCAATACGCATAGTGTTGTTAATGTCGGCAATGCTCACGCCCATAGCGCCAGCTTGAGCCTGATCTACATTAATTTGATACTGAGGTGTATCTTCTTGACCATTAGGACGTACTCCTACAAGACGCTTATCTTGTGAAGCCAAACCTAAAATTGTGTTACGTGCGGCAATCAGTTTCTCATGGCCTTGACCACTTGAATCTTTAAGCTGCAAGTTAAAACCAGCTGTTACGCCTAATTCAGGCATTGCTGGAAGCTGTAATGGCATGATGTAAGATGCGTCTTTGACGATCATGTTTAATGCCATACCACGTTGAATTAACGCGCCAATCTGAGACTCTGGTGAAGTACGTTCACTCCAGTCTTTCAATTTAACGAAGCCAATACCAGCATTTTGACCAACACCTGTGAATGAGAAGCCTGAAACGGTGAAAATAGATTCCACTGTATCTTTTTCATTCATGAAGAAATTCGTCATGGTATCAACGACTTTATTGGTACGGTCAAGTGTTGCATTCGGTGGTAATTGTACAAGTGTCATGACCACACCCTGATCTTCTTCTGGTAAGAATGAAGATGGGAGTTTTTGGAACAAGAACACCAATAAGCCAATCACTACAGCGTAAAGTACGCCAGAGAAGATTTTGCCTTTAAGCATGCGGCTAACACCATTTTGGTAGCTATGCGACATGCGGTCAAAACCGTTGTTAAATCCTCTGAAGAAACGAGCAAAAATATTATTGCTTGGCTCTTTGTTCGGATCATGCTGTTTCAAAATTGTTGCACAAAGTGCTGGCGTGAAGGTTAACGCCACAATTAACGATAAAACCATTGCTGTTACAAGGGTAATCGAGAATTGACGGTAAATTACACCAGTCGTACCACCAAAGAATGCCATTGGTACGAATACCGCTGTCAATACGCTTGTAATACCGATTAACGCACCAGAAATCTGTTCCATTGATCGTGAAGTCGCCGTGACCGGATCGGTATGTTCTTCACTCATCACACGTTCAACGTTTTCTACTACAACAATGGCATCATCGACCAGAAGACCAATTGCCAATACCATAGCGAACATGGTCAAGGTGTTAATTGAGAAGCCAAAAATATTGATGACTGCAAATGTACCTAATACAACAACAGGTACAGCAAGTGTTGGAATAATCGTTGCACGCCAGTTCTGCAAGAACAGGAACATGACAATAAATACCAAAACTACCGCTTCAATTAATGTGTGTACAACACTCTCAATTGAAAGACGAATAAATGGGGTAGTGTCATAAGCCAGTTTATCTGCAAGGCCTGTTGGATAGTTCTTACGTAATTCGGTTAAACGATGTTCAACAGCATCAGCGGTATCAAGTGCGTTGGCACCCGTTGCAATTTTAATTGCAAGACCACCAGCAGGTTTACCATTAAACTTCGAATCGAATTGATAGTTATCAGAACCTAATTCAACACGAGCAACATCTTTTAAACGAACCTCAGCACCTGATGCTGTGTTCTTTAAGAAGATATTTTTAAACTGCTCAGGTGTTTGCAACAAACTTTGTGCATTCACTGTTGCGTTAAGGACCTGACCTTGTACGGCTGGTGCTCCGCCTAACTGACCTACAGCAACTTGTGAGTTTTGCGCTTGCAAAGCAGTCGCAATATCACTTGGTGTTAACTGGTAATTAGCCAATTTTGCAGGGTCGAGCCAGATACGCATTGCGTATGAACCACCAAAAACTTGTACTTCACCTACACCAGCCACACGGCTAAGTGGTTCTTTAATTGATGAGTTTACATAGTCTTTAATGTCTGAGTCTGAAAGGGTGTTATCTGGTGAATAAAATGCAATAACTTGTAAGAAGCTTGCACCAGATTTTGTAACAGTCACACCTTGACGTTGAACATCTTCAGGTAAAAGAGCAGTTGCAGATTGCAGTTTGTTTTGAACCTGAACCTGTGCAATATCTGGATCAATACCTTGTTCAAAGTTTAATTGAATAGAGGCCTGACCGTTACCCGCACTGTTAGATGAAATATAACGTAAACCATCTAGACCATTCATTTGTTGTTCAATGATCTGGGTTACGGTATTTTCAACAGTCTCAGCCGATGCACCAGGATAAGTTGCAGCAATTGTAACTGTCGGCGGTGCAATCGTCGGATACTGAGCAATAGGCATTTTTGTAAGCGTGAGAATACCCGCCAACATAATGACTAATGCAATCACCCAAGCAAAAATGGGGCGATGAATAAAAAATTGTGCCATTCAATCTACCCCTTATGCATTTGAAGATGCTTTCTGTTCTGCTTGAGGTTTACCTGATTGAGCCGGTTTTGTCGCATTTGGCGCTGCACCTTGAGGAGCTGCTGGTTGAGCTTGGTAAGGTTTTGCTGACACTTCTTGCCCTTCTTTAACTTTGGCAACACCGTCAACAATTACTTTATCACCAGCTTTAAGACCATTGGTCACAATCCAGTTTTGTCCTTGAACACCAGAAGTTTCAACAGGACGACTCTCAACAGCACCTTTTGCATTTACAGTCATCGCCATGGCTTGACCTGTCGGTAAACGTGTAATTGCAGCTTGAGGAATCAGATAAGCATTTGGAACTACACCTTGAACAATCTGCGCAGTTGTATACATACCAGGAAGTAACAGATGATTCGGGTTTGAGAATACGGCACGTAAAGTAACGGTACCTGTATCTTGATTTACAGAAGCATCAGAGAAAGCAAGTTGTCCTTCGATAGGATAGGTTGAACCATCTTCGAGCTTCAATTTCACTTTCGTGTTGTTACTATTATTTAAACTGCCTTTACTGAGTTGTTGACGTAAACGTAATAACTCGGCACTAGACTGGTTAATATCAACATAGATTGGATCTAATTGTTGAATCGTCACTAAAGGATCAGTTTGGTTTGCAGTAACTAAAGCACCAGCTGTTACAGAAGAACGTCCAGACTGACCAGAAATTGGTGAGCGAATTGTAGAATAACCAAGATCTACATTTGCATTCGTTACTTGCGCCTTCGCAGCAGAAACTTGTGCTTCTGCAACATTAACCTGACCAAGTAAGTCGTCATATTCTTGTCTAGATACAGCATTACTCGAAACAAGTTGCTTATAACGGTTGAGCTTGGTACGCAGTGAAGCTAGATTTGCCTGTTGTTGTAAAAGTGATGCTTTTGCATTTTCAAGCGTTGCACGGTTAGTTCGAGAGTCCAGTTCATAAAGAGCCTGACCTTCACGAACATAACTTCCTTCCGCAAACAAGCGTTTTAAAATTACGCCACTTGTTTGAGGGCGAACTTCAGAAATTTGATATGCTGAAGTACGGCCGGAAAGCTCAACGCTTTGTTCAACACTTTGTGGTTGAGCAACAATAACACCTACTTCAGCAGGCGGCATTTTCTGAGCAGCAGCAGCTTGCTGTTTCTCATCGGAGCCTTTGCCACAACCAACAAGTGCGATACTTGTTGCTAATGCGCAAGCAGTAAGGGCAGGAGCCCAAAGCTTAGCCGACATCATTGTTCCACCTCGTTAGATAAAATCTAAAAATATATTTGTTTTTTACTTAACCTACTTTGTGTTTGTAATAACCAGAGCCAAAGCAGTGCAATCCAAATAAAACCTATGCCCCAACCGGCGAGTACATCTGTTGGAAAATGAACTCCAGCATATATTCTTGAAAGCCCCATGCAGATAAACCAAAGACAGGAAATCAAAATGATATAAGGAGAGTTAGTGTTGGGCTTATGGCATAACATTATCATTGCGAAACAAGCCAGTGTTGATGCATAAACACTGTGTGCACTTGGGAACGATGCACCGTAACTTTCGACAATATGATATACCTGTGGGGGTCTTGGGCGGTCAACACACCACTTGAGCAGCCAACCCATGGTGATACTGCCAATAACTCCCACGCTAATGAAAATAACAGTAATATATTTTTTATACCATGCTTGATATATACATACCAGAAAGGATAAAAAACATACAAAAGGCATACCACCTACACGAGCCAGAAAGATCGTAATAAAGTTAAGATAATCTAATCGGTGTTCACTCAATATTTGAACGCTCAGGAGATCCATAGATTGAAGTCTTGGTACAAAAAGACCAAGCACACCTAATCCGAAAAAAATACAACCAATAAAAAGCAACATATAGGGCATGTATATACCTTTGCTTATTCAAGCAGTGTCCACTACTGAAAGCCGTTAAAAGTGTACTTGCCAGTACACTTTTTTTCAAGCCTGATAGATCATCGTAAATTCATTTTGAAAAATTTTTAACATTTGGAAAAACAATCACAACAAAATTGACGGAATTCACATTTTGTGTACAAAGCAAAATTGTTAGTGTTCTGTCTTTTTTCCACTATTTGTAGTGGTATTTTCTTCAAGTTCTAGAGGTTGTTTTGGTGGCCAGAAAAAATCGCTTGGACGAGTCAGAAAATGGGTCATTACCAGTTTAGCTAAAGGTTTCCATTGTTCGAAGCGAACTCGACGTGCCCGTAGTGCCACAATAATAGTTAAGGTGAAACTAACGAATAAGTTAGTGAGGCCAATACATAACACACCTAGGAAGGACACAATAATCAGTCCGATATCTGGGCTACCGTTAATGGTCATTAAACCTTGAATAAAGTTAGCTGATGCAAAGGCAATATGGCGAATATCTAAAGGTAAACCTAAAATAAAGCCTATGGTGCCCATACTTCCTAACATAATCCCGAATAAGAAGTTACCCGCTAAGGCTCCTAAGTTACGCTCAATATATTCAGCAAAACGGTTTAAGCGATCTTGCCCAAACCAGTTTGCTAAGCGGTGATGTGCTCTTAGGCGTGGACCGACTTTCCGATAAACAGCCATGTTGTCGAAGTATCCCGCAATGAGACCTGACAAAAATAAGCAAACTCCGGCTACGGCAGCATGTGGAACTGCCAAAGAGGTGAAGGGATTTAAGCTGTGCAACAAATAAGTCGCTTTAGTATGAGTTAATAAAGGCTCATCAAGATAGAACTGCCAAGCAAAAGTAATGAGTGCAGCAGTAGGAATCGCAATTGAAATGTTGCCTAAAATAGCAATGAATTGTGTTCGAATAATATTAATAATAAGAGCTGCTAGCTCTGCAATTTGAGTTGTTTTAGAGCCTTTACGCTGTTGTACTGTTGCAGCAAGAGCCGCAGCAGTCATCGCGGGTTGTTTGGTTGCAACTGTGAAGTGCAGAACATGAATTAGTATGAACCCTAGAGAATAATTCATACTGAAAGTAAAGGCTTGCATGAGTGGAGCCATAGTCATTCTTGCTGCAAGAATTTTTAAAGATGCCATACAGGCGATAATAACGCCCGCTCCAGCGGCAGCTTTATACATGCCCCAGAAACCTTTTGTATCGGTACTTACATAATGTTCGCCTGTTCGGCTGGCATTTTCAGTCACTTGAAAGGCAATAAGTTCACTTGTTGTACTGAGTAAAGAGCGAACACTTTTTTCACTGTAGTGCGCCTTGGTTAAATCGGAAATAAGATGTCCTAAAGAGACATATTTTCCTTTACTGTTATCTACAACCAAATAAAGCAGTAATTCAATTCGGTCGAGGCACTGCTCAAGTAACGACAATAAATAAGTTAAGCTTAAGCTGACACCGATTCTTTTTGTGGCACGACGAATCTTTAAAACAACATCCCGGCATTGTTCCAACATCACAAATGCTTGTGATGCATCGGGAGGAGAAATAACCGCAATTTCATGTTCAGAAAGTTCTTGTTTTTTGTACTTTTCGATAAACTCAATAATTTCACGGTTCTGAACTAAAAATGGTGATTCATATTCAGTTAATTCGGGTTGAGCATTAATAAATTCAGGATAAAGGCCAATTCCACTAATTCGATAAGTTAAGACGGTGATTGCTTTAATCATTTCATTTTGAATGACAAGCTTTTCGTCTACATTACTTTGGCTTTGTCCAATAAGACTAAATAAGTTTGCCCAATCTTCATCATCAATATTATTGAGCCAGATTTTGTCACTTTCTAAATAGAAAATTCTACCAATTAATATTTTGAGTTGGCTTGCATCTTCGATTAACGGTAAAAAATGTGCTCCGAGTCTTTGTCCCAGTTGGTTCCAGAAACCATCTAAAGATAAAATTCCACTATCTGCATATAAACTTACTTGCTTATAGCGATTAATCAAACGTAATAAAAAAGTTTGTAGTAGGAGGGGAGCTGTAGGTGTACGTAATAGACTTTCAATGAAAGCCTGTACTTTTTGCTTGATCTCAATCGTATCATGAGGATCGGATGGACGAATGGCATTGACTAATTCAATGAGTGAATTTTCATCAATAACAGCTTGAGTATCTTCAAGCTGTTTCTGTATTTTTAAAAAATGATCTGAAAAATTTATATGCATAGGCAAAATAATATCTATTGTATTCGATGTAACGCAAGCTGAGTTAAGTTAATCAAAGCCTGACGATATGGTGTATCGGGAAGGTTTGATAAAGCTTGCAGTGCTGCTTCTGTTTCTTCTTGGGCACGTTGGTGGCAATAATCTAAAGCACCAGACTTCTGTACAATTTCAATAACCTGAGGTAATTGGTCCACACCACCAGTTGCAATACTGCGACGAATAATCGCATGTTCTTCACCAGTTGAATGGGCTAATGCAGAAATTAACGGTAAAGTTGGCTTACCTTCCATTAAATCATCACCAATATTTTTACCTAATGTTTCAGCATCTGAAGTGTAGTCTAAAATATCATCAATAATTTGGAATGCATTACCAAAATGACCGGCAAATAATCTCAATGGTTCACGATACGCTTCTTGTCCAGCTAAAATAGCAGCGCCTTCTGTAGCGAGTTCAAACAGACGAGAAGTTTTACCATGAATAATTTTTAAATAAGTTTCTTCTGTTGTATCGGGTTGATGT
Source organism: Acinetobacter sp. IK31 (assembly GCF_035615195.1). Lineage (NCBI taxonomy): Bacteria > Pseudomonadati > Pseudomonadota > Gammaproteobacteria > Moraxellales > Moraxellaceae > Acinetobacter > Acinetobacter sp. IK31. The sequence goes on from NZ_JANBOB010000012.1 coordinate 82,353, forward strand.
TGCGATTGAAGTTGTAATACTTCACCTTCAGCAATTTCACATGTACCTGTTGAAAAATCTTTCAATAAAGTCATGTTATTTAAATCGACTAGTAAATCGAAAGCACGGGCAATGAGGAAGTCACCGACTAATACAGCTGTCTGATTGTTCCATGTCGCATTTGCTGTAGGTCGACCACGACGAAGCCCAGATTCATCTACCACATCATCATGGACTAATGTCGCGGTATGCAACATTTCAATGATGGCGGCCAGACGCTGTGCGTTTGCCATATTATCTAAACCACATGCACGAGCAGCGAGTAAGCACATGATTGGGCGCATACGTTTTCCGCCAGCTTCAACAACATGTTTGCTGACAGACATGACTAAACCGACTTTTGAGCTAATTCCTTCATTAATCAAGTGATCCATCGCAGCAAAGTCTGAGGCAACAGGCGCAAGAATATCTTGCTTGAAATCGATGACCATATGAAGAAAAACCCCGTATTGGTAGATAAGTCGCGTTAGTGTATCAATTAAAGATGTGTTGCACAGGTGAACAAGTGGCTGATATTAATCATTTCTATTGTCTTTATGCGTTCTTTGTTCTTTATTTAAGCAAAACATTATATTTCCGGCAAAACAATAAATTTAATGACATCAGCATTAATACAACTTGTTCTTGTCGCAATTTGTGTCTGGAACTGTATTTTAATTTTCATTCAGAATCAATGAAAACTGATAAATTCCAATCTAAGCTGCTTGTCGATTTTGTAAAAATAGGGGAATAGGCGTCACTGATAAATAGAAAATACTTGTCGTTTGATCAAATTTCACTTAAAATCTGTCGCCTTATATGATCCCAGTGGCGTTCGTTTTAAGCTCGGTATATCCCTTTATCGACACGACGACACGGGCTGATTGGAGTACATTATGTACGCAGTAATCCAAAGCGGTGGTAAACAGCACCGTGTAGTTGAGGGTGAAACCCTTAAAGTTGAATTATTGAAAGCTGAATCTGGCGCGACTATTACATTTGATGATGTATTAATGGTTGTAAACGGTGACAGCATTCAAATCGGTGCTCCAGTTGTAGCTGGCGCTAAAGTAACTGCAGAAGTGGTTGGTCATGGTCGTCACGACAAAATCCGCATTATCAAAATGCGTCGTCGTAAACACTACCGTAAACAACAAGGTCACCGTCAATGGTTCACTGAGTTGAAAATTACTGGTATTTCAGGCTAATCACGAGGAGTAAGAGACATGGCAACTAAAAAAGCCGGTGGATCGACGAAGAACGGTCGTGATTCAAACCCAAAAATGTTAGGTGTTAAAATTTACGGCGGTCAAGCTGTAACTGCTGGTAACATCATCGTTCGTCAACGTGGTACAGAGTTCCACGCTGGTGCAAATGTTGGTATGGGCCGTGACCATACTTTATTTGCTACTGCTGACGGCGTAGTAAAATTCGAAGTGAAAGGTCAATTTGGCCGTCGCTACGTAAAAGTTGAAACTGTTTAAGTTTTAGCTTCAAAAAAAGCCCACATTTTGTGGGCTTTTTTTATGGAATCTAATCTGGTTTATCTTCATCATGATGAATGAAATTCTACAAACAACATGAATAACATAACAAAATATCTTATTTTCTCAATGATTAGCATAGAGTTTGTCGGTTAATATGAGTCTTGAATTAAGAGCTTGCTAATTTTTCATAACTTTGAAAGATGGCCAGTTGTCTTACAGCAACTAAAAAGGTGATGACATGAATATGCTTCGTAAAACTATGTGTGCTATTACACTCAGCGCGTCAGTGCTTGCTCCTGTAATGAGTACTACAGTGTTTGCTGCGCCTGTAGCAGCACCGGAGCAACAGGCAATTGGGAACCTGGTTAATCAGTTATCAGGATTACAGCGTTTGACTGCCGATTTTGAACAAACCACTAAAGCCAATACAAAAACTGTGGCACAGAAAAAGAGTTTAAGTGCACAGCATATGAACCAGACATTTAAAGGCTTAATGAAAGTTGAACGTCCGGGGAAGTTTTATTGGGAAACTGTGAGTCCGTCTAAACAAACGATTGTAACGAGCGGAAAAACAGTTTGGATTTATGATCCAGATTTACAGCAAGCTGTACGCCAAAGCTTAGATGATCAGGTTGCAGATACGCCAGCGTTATTGCTCTCTGGTAACACCAATCAAATCATGAAGTCTTATCGTGTAACACAGCCAGATAAATCAAAACTCTATTTCACATTATTTCCTAAAAAAGAAGATGGTGCTTTCCAAAGCTTAACGATTAGTTTTGGATCAAATAAAGCGCCAACACTTATGGTATTGCAAGACTCACTAGGTCAAACCACCTATGTGCGTTTCAAAAATGTGAAAGTAAATGCTTCAATTCCAGCATCCGTCTTTAACTTTACGCCACCAAAAGGCACAGATGTTATTGACCAATAATTAATCCTTATAAAAAAGCTACCTTTCACGGTAGCTTTTTTATATAAGAGAAATAGATACATTTTTTAACCCCGTCTTATTCTTACACTTTGTATAGTGATAGGGGTAAATTCATGGGGATTATTATGCGACTTTACGATAAAAAAATTATTTGTATTCTTCCATTAATGGCTGCAATGGCAATTGTGAGCGGTTGCCAACCGAAATCGGCAGCTAAAGAGGAGCAAGCCGCTTCGACTGCAAAAGTTAAAGAAACAAAAGAGGTTGGTGTTCCTGTAATTCAGGCAAAAGTAATCCCAGTAAAATTGCCGAAATCAAAAGTTTGTTTAGAAGATGGTTGTACAGAGTATGATTTTCAAACAGTACAAACCAACCAAAAGTGGATTAATGATTACTTTACTAATCGTATAAAGAAAGCAGATCCGAATGCTTTTGCAAATTTAGCTGATCAGCCAGTCGATGTACCTGAGGGTGAGCCTCGTTCGAGTCAAAGTGCAATTTATGTCCGTTATTTAGGGCAAAATTATAACCTTGCAACTTTTGCATTACAGACTTATTCGTACTCAGCTGGTGCAGCACATGGAATGTCTCATCAAGAATTTGTGAATTTTGATTTATTAAATAAAAAGCACATTACTGTTGCCGAACTCATTCAGCCAGATGTTGAAAAAAAATTAGTTGATGCACTTTTTGATACGAATACAAATTGGCTTCAAGAGCACAATATCACCCGTGAAAAGCTGCAACTCAGTGATAATTTTTACTATGGTGCAAATGGTATTGTTTTTGTCTATCCGATCTATGAATTGGCTTCTTATGCCGAAGGGATGAGTGAATTAACATTGCCATATTCTGAAGCGGCTAAGTTCATTAAACCTGAGTATTTGCCAAGTGTGCCAAACTATAACTTGTAAAATAGGTGATCTCTTCTAACAATTGTGTGAAAGCTATTCGTTATGAAGATGATCACTATATTTTTTAGTGTGAAGGCCTTACACTATAGCCAGTTTTTTACCCATATTATGATTGATTATGATCGACCCTAAGTTACTCAGAAATAATATTGAAGCCGTTAATGCGGCTTTGGCAAAACGTGTTGTTCAATTAGATGTTCAAGAATGGGCTTCTTTAGAAACTCGCCGTAAAGACTTGCAATCAAAAACTGAAAAATTGCAGGCAGAACGGAATGCCGGTGCAAAACAAGTGGGTCAGATTAAAAAATCCGGTGGTGATGCTTCTGAAACCATGGCGCGTATGCAAGCGATTGGTGATGAAATCAAAGCTGCTGAAGTTGCTTTGTCAGAGCTACAAAATGAAATTGAGCAAAAAGCGCTTAGCATCCCTAACTTACCAGATGAATCTGTTCCTGCTGGTAAAAATGAAGATGATAACGTTGAAATCTCAAAATGGGGTACACCTCGTCAGTTTGATTTTGAAATCAAAGATCATACCGATTTAGGCGAGTGGATGGGTGGACTCGAGTTTGAAACTGCAACTAAATTGACCGGTTCACGTTTTAGCGTGTTGAAGGGCTCTTTAGCGCGTCTACAACGTGCTTTAACGCAGTTCATGCTTGATACCCATACTTTAAAGAATGGCTATACAGAGGCTTATGTGCCTTATTTGGTAAATGCTGATTCACTGCGTGGTACGGGTCAGTTACCAAAATTTGAAGAAGATTTATTTAAACTTCAAGGCGAAAAAGAATATTACCTCATCCCTACAGCAGAAGTTCCAGTTACTAACTTCGTTCGTGATGAAATTATTGATGCAGATCGCTTGCCATTAAAATACGCTGCGCATACACCATGTTTCCGTAGTGAAGCAGGATCTTATGGCCGTGATACGCGTGGTTTAATTCGTCAGCACCAGTTTGACAAGGTTGAAATGGTGCAAATCGTTAAACCTGAAACTTCTATGCAGGCACTTGAAGACCTTACTGCACATGCAGAGGGCATTTTGCAGGCACTTGGTTTGCCATACCGCAAAATTTTGCTCTGTGGTGGTGATATGGGGTTCGGCGCGACTAAAACTTACGATTTAGAAGTTTGGGTTCCAAGCCAAAATACTTACCGTGAAATCTCAAGCTGCTCTAATATGGGCGATTTTCAAGCACGCCGTATGAAAGCACGCTACAGAATGGATCAAAAGAAGACCGAATTGGTGCACACTCTAAATGGTTCAGGTCTTGCCGTTGGCCGTACTTTGCTTGCCGTGATGGAAAATTACCAACGTGAAGATGGTTCTATCGAGATTCCAGAAGTATTACGCCCATATATGGGTGGTTTAACATTTATTGATTAAGCTTTGCATCTAAATTGTGCACGGTTTTTGCTTAACCAAAATCAGATAATTAATGTAGAGGTTTAAGGTGGATATTTTTCCAATCTCTTTAAAGTTGCAACAGCAACGTTGTCTGATTGTGGGTGGTGGGCATATTGCTTTGCGCAAAGCAAATCTTTTAGCCAAAGCTGGAGCAGTAATTGATATTATTGCTCCAGCAATTGAAGATCAGCTTTTACCGTTGATTCAGGCGACTGGAGGACGGTATTTTGCTGAGACCTTTGTCGAAAAAATATTAAATACACCTTATCGCTTAGTGATTGCTGCGACTAATGATGCGCAAGTGAACAAAGCCGTTTTTGAACAATGTGAAGTGCGTAATTTGCTGGTTAATAGTGTCGATGATATTCCGCACTGCCGTTTTATGGTTCCAGCGATTATTGACCGTTCTCCATTGATCATTTCTGTTGCCTCAAATGGTGCATCGCCAGTCTTATCTAGACAACTTCGTACTCAAATAGAAACAATAGTTCCACATGGTATGGGTAAGTTGGCTGAATTTTCAGGTCAATGGCGTAAGCAGGTAAAAGAAAAGATTACTAACCCCGATGAGCGCCGAATCTTTTGGGAAAATCTATATGCTAGTCCATTAAAAGAACAAGTTTTTAATGACAATCTAGATGTAGCAAATGATTTGATTCAGCAAGCCTTAACAGAGTGGACAGCGCCTAAAGGCGAGGTTTATTTGGTAGGTGCTGGACCGGGTGATCCTGAGCTACTGACATTAAAAGCACTACGTCTTATGCAACAAGCAGATGTTGTGATTTATGACCGTTTGGTGTCTGAACCCATCTTAGAGCTTTGTCGCCGTGATGCCACTAAAATTTATGTTGGTAAAGCCCGTTCAAACCACTCGGTTCCCCAAGACGGTATTAATGCTCTACTGGTTGAATATGCTCAACAGGGAAAACGCGTTTGTCGTTTGAAAGGTGGTGATCCCTTTATCTTTGGCCGTGGTGGCGAAGAGATTCAAGAGTTAGTTGAAGCAAATGTCACTTTCCAAGTAGTACCAGGTATTACTGCAGCATCAGGCTGTTCGGCTTATGCGGGGATTCCACTTACACACCGAGACTATGCACAAAGTGTTCGTTTTTTAACTGGACATTTAAAGGAAGGTTCTCCTGAACTACCTTGGAATGAACTGGTTTATGAAAATCAAACTTTAGTTTTATATATGGGATTGGTTGGATTGGAACGTATTTGTGAGCAACTTATTGCTCATGGTCAGCGTGCAGACATGCCAGTGGCTTTAATCTCTAAAGGAACTACACCAGAACAGAAAGTTATCGTTGGAACATTAGCCGATATTGCGACTAAAGTGTCTGAACATCATATCGTAGCGCCGACTTTAACCATTATTGGTGAAGTAGTGAGTTTACGTGAACAGTTAAAATGGCAATAAGTTCATCTGAATTTATTGTTTGTTATTAAAGTCGAGAAAATTTGTGATTCATGTTGTCCTTTACGAGCCTGAAATTCCTGCCAATACAGGCAATATCATTCGTTTATGTGCTAATACGGGTGCACAGTTACATTTAGTTAAACCCTTGGGTTTCGAGCTAGATGATAAAAAGCTTAAGCGTGCAGGCCTTGATTATCATGAATGGGCACGTATGCAGATTTGGGACAATATTGAATTGTGTCTTGCAGATTTAAAAGCTAAAGGTGTTGAGCATGTTTTTCCTTTAACCACTAAAGGTTCTGCAACTCCTCACACGGTTGATTTAAACCGACCTGTGGCTTTATTGATGGGGCCAGAAACACGTGGTTTGCCTGAGCATGTTCGCTTAATGTTTCCACAAGAGCAGTGGATTCGTTTACCAATGGCTGAAAATTCAAGAAGTTTAAATTTATCGAATGCAACGGCTGTGATTGTTTATGAAGCATGGCGTCAGCAAGGTTTCAAAAATCTAGGATAATTAGTTAAATTTTTAAAATAAAAATAAGGCCATCATTGTGGCCTTATTTGTTTTTGGATTTCTTATTTAGGGAAAATAACCCCACTTGCTAAATCATAGTTAGTCGGTGAGTTGGTATAGACCGATCCAAGTTTAACCGCAAAGAACCATCCTAACTTACCTTGATCTTGAATACGGTTTTCAACGATATAAGGCTCATCTAATTGAGATGCTGCATCTTCAATAAATACTTTATATTCAATAGGCCCTGTATTTTCACTGTCACGTTCAAATAAATAACCATCAACATTAAAGAAGCCAATATTATTACTTGCATCGACAAGTCTATAGCCTTCGGTTGCTTGTTCTTTTAGAAGTTTTTCAAGTTTTATTGCATCATCTTTGTTAAATGGAATATGTTTTGGAACTTCGAAAAAACGATAAGCATAGGTCCCGTTATGTGTACTACTATTTACACATGTTGGAACATAGAATGTGCCATTTGTTGTACCGTTATTGGTAAATGTCGAGTTTGCGTAGAGTAATTTGCACCCTTGAGCTCCAAGTTCATTGAAGGCATTTAAGATACTAGTCCGAGATGTATTTGTTAAGAATCGGTTGGAGTAGGCGTAGGTTGCTGGTTTTTTATCATTTTTTACAAATAAATATTTGTTTGTATTTGATGCTACTTCTCCAAATGAGAGTTTATATATATAGCCTAAGCTACCTTGTTTATTTAATTCACTGACCCATAGTAAATAACGGTTAGCTACTGAAGTGGTTTTTACATCAACCGTTTTATAGGTATATGTGTCAGTGGATTTGTTGTTTTTTACATACAGATTTTTATACAGCGCAAAGCTACCGTCAGGGTTATCTAAACTGACTGATGGCGTAAGAAGGGCATAGCCTTGGCGCCCTTGATCATTAAGTTGATTTAATACATCTGCCCAAGATTCTTTGTTATCTGCAAGTCTATAACTTGCTGTTGCGAGTACTTGGGTTGGCTTTTGCATACTTGCTGGTGGAGTTGTTTTTGTAAAGCATGTATTTATGAGATCAAAGTTTGCTTGCTGTAGATAATTATGAATCGCACTAGGTTCATCTGTAGGTATTAAACAGAACTGATTTGCATTTTTAAAGCCCAAAATAGCTGGTTGTTTTTGATTTAGTTTTCCAGCTACTACAAGTTGCCAATCTACTTTGTTGTAACTTGAAGTTTGTACAGCTTGTGGGGCTCCAATATTTGAAACTAGACTAAAATCTTCAGCTTGGCGATAGCTCGCCACAATGTTACCTGTACAGTTTTCTTCATTTTCATAGCGTACCGTTTCGCTAGTGAAACGCACACTGTTATCTGACACCTTAATCACATTCATTTTTAGAGCAGAGCCGTTAATACATGCTCCTTTACCTGCTAACCAACTTCCAACGAAGCGATCCGCTACAG
>NZ_JANBOB010000013.1:0-27505 GCF_035615195.1 Acinetobacter sp. IK31
GAAAATTAATCTAAAAATATAGGTAAGATTATAAATATAATTCAATTTATGATGAAATAGGATGAGTCTAAACTTATTTGTAAAATTTAAAATCTACTATGCAATGGATCTTGGTTGAAACATTCTCATTTTCTTATGAGGCGCAAATTGCAAAAACTCAATTAGAGGCTTTTGGAATTCCTGCACGTATTGAAAATGAACATACTATTAATATGGATTGGTTTTATTCCAATGCTTTAGGTGGGGTTCGTCTATTAGTCTCACAAAACTATGTTGATGAAGCAAAGTCTCTTCTTGAAAAGGATTGTAGTAATGAACTGGAACGAAAGTTTGGAGAGAATAAAGAGTGCTGCCCTAATTGTGGAGCTCAAGATATAGAAGCTTATACACAAGGGAAAAAATCAGCTTTTCTAGCGTTCATGTTCTTAGGGGTACCTTTGTTCTCTTTTAAAAATGGTAATAGATGTAAACGGTGTCAATATTTTTGGAACTAATTGTAAGGTACTAAAATATTATATTTATTCATTCTTTTAATTTATATGGCTATGTAATAAAGAAGCAATTAAACTCTACAAAGTGATAAAAAAATGAATTATTAGAAAGGGTATTATAAAAGTTATAAAGAATTATAAAAGGAAAAGAATATGGAATATAAGGGAAGTTGTCATTGTGGCCAGATTAAATTTGTAGCAGAAGGCGAGTTGTCAGAGGTTTTATCTTGCAATTGTTCCATATGTCAAAAGAAAGGTTCTTTACTTTGGTTCTTACCAAGTAAGCAAGTTAACATAACTTTAGAAACTCCCGAAATTTTAGCGAATTACACCTTTAATAAGCATGTGATTAATCATCATTTCTGTAAAATTTGTGGTATTCATCCTTATGTTCAAGGTACAGATGCAGAAGGTAATTCTATCTTTGCTATTAATGTTCGATACATAGATGACATAGATTTAAAAAAAATAAAAATAAATGATTTTGATGGGCGTTCAACTTAATAAATATAAGGATTTTCCAGTGGTAACTAAAAAGCAATTAGCTCCAAAGCAAATAGAAACACTGATTGAGTTACTAAAAGATAGATTTGAAAAGAATTCACATCGTCATAAAGAAATAGATTGGACTCATGTACAAGCTAAACTAATTCAATCGCCGAACAAACTGTGGTCATTGCAAGAAATGGAAAATACGGGAGGAGAGCCTGACGTAGTGGCTTATGACCAACAGAGTGATGAATATTTGTTTATAGATTGCTCTCCTGAAACACCAAAAGGCCGTAGAAGTCTTTGTTATGATAGTGAAGCTTTAGAGTCTAGAAAAGATCACCCGCCTAAAAATAATGCAATAGATGTGGCTAAGGGAATGGGAGTGAAGCTTCTGACTGAGGAACAATATCATCAATTACAAAAGTTAGGCGAGTTTGATCTTAAAACATCAAGTTGGCTTGCAACTCCAGATGAGATTCGACGATTAGATGGAGCACTTTTCGCTGATCGGCGTTATGGCCGTGTTTTTGTTTATCATAATGGGGCACAATCATACTATGCAGTTCGTGGATTTCGCTGCTGTTTAAGAGTTTGATCTTAAATTTGAATACAAAAAGATTTTATTTGATGTTTTCTGCCAAGAAATTGGAGGTTCTTGCAACTTTTGATTGATAGTAAACATGACAAGATATGCTCTGGAATTAAATAAAAACATCAGGACCTCTCTAAAAATGCAACCCAACCCAATTTACTATAATGAACAACACATTGCTTTTGCTGATAATGTTCGTCGATTTGTACAAAAAGAAATGGCACCTTTCGTTAATGAGTGGGATGAAGCTGAGACATTCCCGAGAGAACTATACAAAAAAGCTGCTGAGATTGGTTTATTGGGTTTAGGCTTTTCGGAAGAATATGGTGGTATTCCTGATGCTGATCCATTCTATTCATTGCTGGCTGGTATTGAGATGGCAAAGGCTGGCTCTGGTGGAGTACATATCTCATTGATGGTGCATACGATTGGTGCACCACCAATTCAGCATTTTGGTAGTGAAGAGTTAAAGGCAAAAGTTCTCCCAAGTATTATTTCCGGCGAAAAAATTTCTGCCTTAGCAATTACTGAACCAGGTGGTGGTTCAGATGTTGCTGCATTACAAACTAAAGCTGTTCGCGATGGTGATTATTATATTATTTCTGGTGAGAAGACATTTATCACATCGGGAATTCGTGCAGATTACTATACCGTTGCAGTGCGTACAGACCCGACTAAATCTGGTGCTGAAGGCATTTCAATGCTGTTAGTTGATGCGCATAGTGAGGGAATTACTAAAACGCCTTTAAAGAAAATGGGATGGTGGGCTTCAGATACAGCACATTTGCATTTTGACCAAGTTAAAGTGCCTGCATCAAATCTTTTAGGTAAAGAGAATGCTGGTTTTAAAGTAATTATGAATAACTTTAATATGGAGCGTTTTTTCTTAGGTGTGGTGGCCTATGGTTATGCACAGGTATGTTATGAAGAAGCTTTAGATTGGGCTCAGCAACGTAAAACATTTGGTAAGCGATTAATTGATCATCAAGTAGTCCGTCATAAGTTGGTGGATATGGCAACACAATTGACTTCAACGCGCGCTTTACTTGAAGAAACTGCTTGGAAAATGACTCAACCAGAGTTACAGGGGCCAGAGCTCGTGGCTCAAATTTCAATGCTTAAAAATGTTGCTACACGCACAATGCAATTTTGTGCAGATGCAGCTGTGCAAACATTGGGTGGTATGGGCTTTATGCGTGGAACTAAATCTGAACGTATTTACCGTGAAGTGAAGGTCAATATGATTGGTGGTGGCGCTGAAGAAATTATGAAAGATTTGATTAGCAAGCAATTGGGTTATTAAGTCTATTTATAAGGTGGCTTTTAATAAGCTGCCTTATCTCATTCTTACCTCATATAGATATTATGAGATTTCATTCCATGTTTCGTTTAAAATTGCCCAACGTTCATGATCTTTCCACTCTTTTCCACCTACTCGAAGATATTGTCGAGAAAAGCCCTCTTTGATAAAACCTGCATTTGCAACCAGATGAATTGAAGCAATATTTTCAGGTTGTATATTTGCTTCTAATCTATGTAAGTTTAGTTTTTCGAATGCTTCACTCAGTAATAATTTCAGGCCTGCTTTCATATATCCTTGGCGTTGATAGGGATGAAATACTTCATAACCTAAATAAGCCGAGTGAAAATAACCTCTGATAATGTTAGAAATATTAAATGTTCCTACAATTGCATGGTCTTTCTCTAGACAAACGAAATAGCGATGTTCTTGTGCTAGGTAGTGTTGAAAGTCGGCTGGTGGATAAGCCCAAGGTTGATGCAATTGCACACTATTTTCATATGCTATTTTAACTTCTGCTAGGTCATCCATTTGAGATTTACGTAAATACACTGAACTCATTTCAATGCCATCTCCCAAACCATTTCAGTTAATTCCTCAATTTTGACCTTTCCTTCAGATTTATACCAAGTCACTGTCCATGAAATCGCACCACCAACTAATCGGCGCCAAATAAAGGCATCATGCTTTATCTTGCCCTTTGTGCGTAATTTTTCAATAACATCTAACCAAATTTGTTCATACTCATTACGCATTTTCAAAAGGTAATCTTGTTTTTCTTTTGAAAGGGCAAACCATTCATATACCAAAACAGCCATCGCAGCACCTGTATCTCCAGTAATTGAGATAAGCTCTGCTTTAATGAGAGCCCGTAACTGTTGCTCTGGATCTGGAGATTGGATTACGGCATCCTTTAAACGGGCAAGATTATAAATGATGGTTTGTTCCATCACATGGGCAAGGATGTCATCTTTACTTTTGAAGTGATGGAATAAACTCCCTGATTGAATTCCAATAAATTGAGCCAGTTCACGCACAGTCGTTTTGTCATAGCCTTGCTTATGAAATAGGTACGCTGCACCTTGTAATAAACGGCCACGTGGGCTGCCATCAAAGCAAGAGATATTTGGAATCTGTTCAATTGAAGTAGCAATCATGCGTGCGGTTTGATCCTTTAAATAAAAATGAATACTAAAATATTTTGCTAAATCTCAACATTTTTTAGGTCTTATGTCGAGTTTGGAAGATTTAGTCACCATCAAGATAACATTTTGCTCTTTACAAACCAAGCGCTTGCTTGGTAGTGTTAAGTGTAATTTTTAAACAGAACAATGAGAAATAAGATGGCAAATAATCAGAAGGATGATGAGCGTGTCGTAAAAATAGGTTGTGCCTCTGGATTTTGGGGAGATACCAATACAGCAGCTTTCCAATTGGTGCATTTAACTGATATTGATTATTTGGTTTTTGATTATTTGTCAGAAATTACGATGTCGATTATGGCAAAAGCGAAAATGGTAGAGCCGAAACATGGCTATGCTTTGGACTTTGTTAGTCGAGTAATGGCTCCTCTGATTAAAAAAATTGCAGAAAAAAAGATTAAGGTGATTAGTAATGCTGGTGGGGTAAATCCGCTTGCTTGTCGGGATGCCTTACAAAAAATAATTAGTGAATATGGTTTAAACCTGAAAGTTGCTGTGGTTTTAGGTGATGATCTTTTAGCAAAGCAAGAACAGTTCAAACAACAAAATATTCAAGAAATGTTTAGCAGCCAGCCTTTGCCTGATCAGGTGGCGAGTAGTAATGCTTATTTAGGTGCTGTGGCCATTCGTGATGCTTTAAATTTAGGCGCAGATATTGTGATTACGGGTCGTGTTGTAGATTCGGCTGTGGTTCTTGCACCTTTGCTTCATGAATACCAGTGGTCTTTAGAGGATTATGACAAATTGGCGCAAGGCTCATTGGCAGGACACGTGATTGAATGTGGCGCTCAATGTACAGGCGGTAATTTTACTGATTGGCGCTTAGTGCAAGGCTTCGACAATATGGGTTTTCCAGTGGTTGAAGTCAGTGAGGACGGCTCATTTGTGGTCACTAAACCACAAGGTACAGGTGGTCTAGTTTCTACCGCCACAGTTGCAGAACAAATCGTATATGAAATTGGCAATCCACAAGCCTATTTATTACCAGATGTGATTGCTGATTTTAGTCAGGTGCGGCTAGAACAAGTCGGTGAGCATCGAGTGCATGTGACTGGTGCAACAGGGCAAGCACCTACAGCACAATATAAAGTGAGTGCAACTTATCCTGATGGCTATCGGGTTTTAGTCAGTTTTCTAATCGCAGGGCGTGAAGCACCACAAAAAGCGCAAGTCATTGCGGATGCCATTTTAACTAAATGTGAGCGTGTGCTGGCCATGCGTTCAGTACCTCCTTTTAGTGAAAATTCTGTTGAAATTTTAGGCATAGAAAGTACGTATGGAGCACATGCCCAAGCATTAAATAGCCGCGAAGTTGTAGTGAAAATAGCTGTAAAGCACATGTTTAAAGAAGCGTGTATGTTCTTTGCATCTGAAATTGCACAGGCTTCAACAGGAATGGCTCCAGCTTTGGCTGGTATTGTTGGCGGTCGGCCTAAAGCATCTCCAGTGATTAAACTATTTTCATTTTTAATTGATAAAAATCAGGTCAATGTCGAAGTCGATTTTGATGGGCAGCGCTATCCAGTTGAGGTTTCTCAAGGTTTTTCTAGAGAGCAAATTAATACATTAGAAGCTGGTGAAAGTTCAATTTATCAGGGAGATGAAATAGAAGTCCCTTTAATTGAAATTGCACATGCTCGTAGTGGTGATAAAGGCAATCATAGCAATATTGGGGTGATCGCCCGTAAAGCAGAATACTTACCTTGGGTTCGTGCAGCACTCACAGAGCAAGCTGTTGCAAGCTATATGCAACATGTTTTGGATGCTGAGAAAGGAAGAGTGATTCGTTATGAGTTATCAGGTTTAAATGCGTTAAATTTTATGATGGAAAATGCCTTAGGGGGCGGTGGTGTGGCAAGCCTGCGTATTGACCCACAAGGCAAAGCATTTGCTCAACAATTATTGGATATGCCTGTAAAAGTTCCGGCAAATCTTTTAGAAAAATAAAATGAATGGATGAAACAAAGATGAGTTATCAATCAATTTTTAGACCTGATGCCTTTGCCAATAAAGTCATTATTGTGACCGGTGGTGGCTCAGGAATTGGTCGTTGTACTGCCCATGAGCTTGCCGCGTTAGGGGCTCAAGTCGTAATTACAGGACGCAAAATTGAAAAACTGGAAAAAGTAAGCCAAGAAATTACAGAGGATGGTGGACTCGTTCATTTTGTTGTGTGTGATAACCGAGAAGAAGAACAAGTGAAGAACATGATTGCTGAAGTGATTGAGAAGTTCGGCAAACTTGATGGTTTAGTTAATAACGCGGGCGGTCAGTTTCCTTCCGCATTAGAAAATATCTCTGCGAACGGCTTTGATGCAGTCGTGCGTAATAATCTGCATTCAACTTTCTATTTAATGCGTGAAGCTTATAACCAATGGATGGCAAAATATGGTGGCAGTATTGTCAACATGACTGCCGATATGTGGGGCGGCATGCCAGGAATGGGGCATTCAGGTGCTGCACGTTCGGGGGTTGATAACTTAACCAAAACAGCATCGGTCGAGTGGGGGAAATCTGGCGTTCGAGTGAATGCTGTAGCGCCGGGTTGGATTGTTTCATCAGGCATGGATAATTATAGCGGTGATTTTGCCAAAGTGATTATTCCAAGTCTTGCTGGCAATGTACCTCTAAAGCGTATGGGAACCGAGTCGGAAGTCTCATCAGCAATTTGTTATTTATTATCTGATGCCGCGGCTTTTGTCTCTGGTGTAACTTTACGTATTGATGGTGCCGCATCGCAGGGAACCCGAATGTATCCGCTAAGCGATGCGACAAATAGCGAATCTTATAACGGTTTCCACCGTGCATTTATCCCTGAAATTTTTAAAAAAGATAAGACTGAGGGAGAATGATAATGACCATTCTCCAATCCGAAATTGCTGTTGGTAGCGAACAATATCAAAAAAATAAAGATGCTCTACTTGCTCAGTTGAGAGACATTCGTACAATTCAGCAAAAAAGTATTGATAAATCTTACGCTGCCAAACCAAAGTTCGATAAAAAAGGTAAAATTTTACCCCATGAGCGTGTGCGATTATTACTAGATGCCGATTCTCCTTTCATCGAACTTTGTGGTTTAGTTGGCTACAACATGCATGATGATAAAGACGGATCGGAAGCGGGTGGCGGGGTGATTGCTGGCATTGGTTTTGTGAGTGGTGTGCGTTGCCTCGTCTCTGCAAGTAATAGTGCAATTAAGGGGGGCACCATGTCACCCATGGGTGTACAGAAAACCTTACGTTTGCAAAAAATTGCCTTAGAACAAAAACTTCCGTTGATTACGCTAACCGAAAGTGGTGGCGCTAACTTAAATTATGCGGCAGAAGTATTTACCTACGGTGGTATGACCTTTGCCAATCAGGCACGTCTTTCAGCGGCAGGCATTCCGCAGCTTGCAGTTGTACATGGTAATGCAACTGCGGGTGGTGCTTATCAACCCGGTCTTTCGGATTATGTGATTGCGGTACGTAAACAAACCGAGATGTTACTTGCAGGTCCACCTTTACTTTTAGCTGCCACTGGCGAAGTGGCAACAGCTGAAGAGTTGGGCGGGGCAGAAATGCATGCGCAGGTTGCCGGAACCGCAGAATATTTGGCTGAAAATGATGCCGATGGGATTCGACTTGCACGTGAAATTTTTGAGCATTTGAACTGGAAAGAACAAATCAAACCAGTTGATGCGGTCTATAAAGAACCTCGTTACGATGCCGATGAATTATTAGGTGTTATCCCGAATGATCCTAAACAGCCATTTGATATGAAAGAGGTGGTTGCCCGAGTTGTTGATGATTCAGACTTTCTAGAATTTAAGCAGGAATATGATGATTTAACTGTTTGTGGCTGGGCAAAAATTGGCGGATTGCATATCGGTATTATCACCAATAATGGTCCGATTACTCCTCAAGGTGCGGCGAAAACAGCCCAGTTTATTCACCTGTGCGAACAGACGCAGCGCCCACTATTGTTTTTGCATAACACCACAGGTTTTATGGTGGGTACCGATGCAGAGCAAAACGGTATTATCAAACATGGTTCAAAATTAATTCAGGCTGTTGCCAATTGTACTGTGCCAAAAATTTCGATTGTGGTGGCTGGGTCATATGGGGCAGGAAACTACGCGATGTGTGGTCGAAGCTTATCACCCGATTTTATTTTTGCTTGGCCGAACTCGCATGTTGCCGTAATGGGTGCTGCACAAGCTGGAAAAGTCTTACGTATTGTGGCCGAAGGTAAGCAAAAAGCATCTGGTCAGGAGCCTAATCCTCAAATGCTCGATTTTCTGGAGCAAAGTACAGCCATAAAATTGGAGCAGCAGTCTACCGCGCTTTTCAATACGGCTATGTTGCATGATGACGGCATTATTGACCCACGAGATACCCGAAAATTACTGATTTTCCTTTTACAAACCATTTATGAAGCACAGCAGCGGACATTGAATCCAAGCCGTTTTGGGGTGTCTCGCTTTTAAACAACTTTTACCGCAATTAAAAAAATTATCAGGAAGAATGTAATGAAATTTACTGCCGAACATGAAGCATTACGCCGTACAGCTCGTCAATTTGTTGAAAATGAGCTGAATCCGAATATTCCGGAATGGGAAGAGGCGGGCCGTTTCCCGATTCATGATGTATTTAAAAAGATGGGTGACCTTGGCTTATTAGGAATTTGTAAGCCTGAAGAAAATGGTGGTTTAGCTTTAGATTATTCTTATAACCTTGTGGTTGCTGAAGAAATTGGACGTGCGACGTGTGGTGGAGTGCCTTTAGCCATTGGCGTTCAAACCGATATGGCAACACCTGCTTTGGCACGTTTTGGCCATAAAGAATTACGTGATGAGTTTTTAACACCAGCCATTGCTGGAGAATACGTGGCATCCATTGCAGTGTCCGAAGTTCATGCAGGTTCTGATGTGGCAGCCATTAAAACTACAGCCAAAAAAGATGGCGATGATTATGTAATTAACGGCAGCAAAATGTGGATTACCAACTCATTACAAGCCGACTTTTTCTGCCTTTTAGCCAACACTTCTGACGATAAACCACACGTTAATAAATCGATGATTATTGTGCCGGCAAAAACTAAAGGCATTAGTTTTTCAGAACCGCTCAATAAATTAGGAATGCGTTCAACCACCACAGCAGAAGTCTATTTAGATAATGTGCGTGTACCACAGCGTAATTTAGTCGGTGTTGAAGGCATGGGCTTTATGATGCAAATGATGCAATTTCAAGAAGAGCGTTTATGGGCATGTGCCAACTCCATTGGAGGGTTGGAAACGTTAATTCAAAAGACCATTGCCTATACTAAAGATCGTACTACTTTCGGTCAGCCACTCATTAATAATCAATATATCCATTTCCGCTTTGCTGAACTCATGACTGAAGTGGAAGCACTAAAAGCATTAACCTACCAAGCATGTGAGAAACACATTGCTGGTGAAGATGTCACGATGCTGGCTTCAATGGCAAAACTAAAATCAGGACGTTTAACCCGTGAAGTGGCAGATAGCTGTCTGCAATATTGGGGGGGCAATGGCTTTATGTGGGATAACCCAGCATCGCAGCTGTACCGTGATGGTCGCTTAGGGTCTATTGGTGGTGGAGCCGATGAGATTATGTTGGGGATTATTTGTAAGCTCATGGACATCTTGCCTAAAAAACAAAAATAAGGAGTAGGCAATGACACTTTCGGTTTCACTACAAACTTTAGCTATTCATGACAGCATTCAATTAGAACAGGACGGTAGTATTTTATATCTCTGGTTAAACCGACCAGAGAGTCGTAATGCCATGAATTTGAATATGGTTAATGCTATTCAACAGGTCTTTACTGCTATTCAAGATGATCTTTCGATTCGTGCGGTCATCATCCGTGGTGAAGGAGGAACTTTCTGCGCAGGTGGTGACATTAAAGACATGGCAGCTTTGAGAGTTGAAGCGGCCAATATTGGCAGTTTACAGCCTTATGCTGATTTTAACCGCCGTTTTGGTGCAATGCTTGAACAGATCGATGCTGCACCACAAACGGTTGTGGTGATTTTAGAAGGTGCGGTATTGGGTGGTGGTTTTGGTCTGGTATGTGTTTCCGATGTTGCCATTAGCCGTGACAATGCACAGTTTGGATTACCTGAAACTGGGCTAGGAATAATCCCTGCGCAGATTGCTCCTTTTGTAGTGAAGCGTATTGGTCTAACTCAGGCTAGACGACTTGCTCTGTTGGGTATGCGTTTTGAAGGACATACGGCGCTCAGTGTCGGAGTAGTCCATCAGATTGCTCATAATGAAATAGAACTCGAGCAAGCCTTACAAGAAACAATCCAGCAAATTAAGCGTGCAGCACCACAAGCTTCGCGTGTGACTAAAGCATTACTACATCGAACACTTAATGAATCATTGAATCATTTGCTTGATGACGCAGCACAGCAGTTTGCTCAAGCGGTTGGTGGTGCTGAAGGGCAAGAGGGAACGATGGCTTTTATTCAAAAACGGTTGCCGAATTGGGCCGATGAGCAATAAAAGATAAGGATAAAAACAATGAAATTTTCAAAAGTACTAGTTGCCAATCGTGGTGAAATAGCAGTTCGGGTCATGCAAACTGCTAAGGCAATGGGCTATCAAACGGTGGCAGTTTATTCTGATGCGGACTGTAACGCTCGCCATGTACAAGAAGCTGATGAGGCAGTTTATATAGGAGCTTCTAAAGTATCTGAATCTTATCTTTCAATTACCAAAATTATAGAAGCCTGCAAAAAAACAGGTGCTGATGCTGTACACCCAGGTTATGGCTTTTTGTCAGAAAATACCGATTTTGCCCAAGCCTGTATCGATAACCAGATTGCTTTTATCGGTCCAACAGCTTCTGCAATTGAGTTGATGGGAAGTAAGCGACTTTCGAAAATTGCCATGATTGAAGCAGGGGTACCTTGCGTGCCTGGTTACGAGGGAGATCGTCAAGACCTTGAATATTTAGCGGTACAGGCAGAGCAGATTGGTTTTCCAATAATGGTGAAAGCTTCTGCTGGTGGTGGTGGCCGTGGTATGCGTTTGGTTCAGCAGTCTTCCGAGCTTGTAGAGGCTTTACAAACTGCACGTTCAGAAGCTGAAAATGCATTTGGTTCAGGTGAGCTGATTTTAGAAAAAGCAGTGATTGCGCCGCGTCACGTTGAAATTCAGGTTTTTGGTGATACGCATGGCAATTATGTGTATTTGTTCGAGCGTGATTGTTCGATTCAACGCCGTCACCAAAAGGTTGTAGAAGAAGCACCGTGTCCAGTCATGACTCCTGAACTACGTCAGCAAATGGGCGAAGCTGCTGTGGCGGCTGCCAAAGCATGTGCTTACGTAGGCGCGGGAACTGTTGAGTTCTTGCTTGATGCATCGGGTGAATTCTATTTTCTAGAAATGAATACTCGCTTGCAGGTTGAGCATCCGGTTACTGAACTTATTACAGGGTTAGATTTGGTTGAATGGCAATTGCGTGTCTCCAATGGTGAGCAGTTGCCATTGCAACAACATGAGTTGACTTTAAATGGACATGCAATTGAAGTCCGTTTGTATGCCGAAGACCCACGTCAAGATTTCTTGCCACAAACAGGTCAAGTTCTACGTTGGAAGCCTGCGAATTTACCTCATGTACGAATTGACCATGGCATGTTGGCAACAGATGAAGTTAGCCCTTTCTATGACCCGATGGTGGCAAAGGTAATTGCATACGGTAAAACCCGTGAAGATGCTATTCGTTTACTTGCTCGTGCTGTAGATGATTGTGTTTTGCTTGGTGTAAACAGCAATAAACAGTTCTTGGTTAATTTACTACGTCATCCAGTTGTTGTTGCTGGAGATACCAATACGGCATTTATTCAACAGCATTTTCAAGATGACAGCAGCTTACATTCTCAGGTTTTATCTTTAGAAACCTTGGCTATTGCCGCGGCATTATTTAGCCAAAGTAAAGGTACTGCGGTGTGGCAAACTGGACTTGGTGTTCCATTACCTCTAAAACTAAAATATGACGATCAGCAAATTCAGTTACAACTTTCATCTGAAAATAACGCGTTCACGGTACAGTTCTGTGATCAAACCATTTGTATTGAAATAATTGAAAAGACAGCTGAGCAAATGATTTATGTAGTTGAGGGTGTACGTCGCCGTGTTCAATATGTATTAGATGGCGATCAGCTTTATTTAGATCGAGACAATGGCAATATTACGATTCGCAATGTGACTTATGCTGCTCCAGAAACGGCTGATGTGGTTGGTGATGGTAAAATTCGTGCACCAATGGATGGTGCTGTGGTCAATATCTTAGTCAATAAAGGCGATTCGGTCGTGAAAGGGCAAACCTTATTGGTGCTTGAAGCTATGAAAATCCAGCAACAGATTAGATCTGATGTAGACGGGGTAGTCGAAGATATTTTAGGTCAACAAGGGCAACAAGTTAAAAAACGGCAAATGTTATTTAGTATTCTGATCTAATAAAAAAGCCACCTGTTATGGGTGGCTTTTAGTTGATTGCATAAACAAATTTTTAAGCAATGAATTGTGTATAAGCACAGTACAAATAGCCCAAAATTGCTAAAGCAACCACAGGGGCAATAATCTTTGACCATGTCGGTACAGAAATCTCAGCAGCTTGTTCTTCAATATGCAAGTCATCATGATGAGGTTGGGCTTGGTGAACCATTTGGTTGAACTCCTTCATTGTTGTATCCAATGATAGCTCTTCTTGTTCCACAGGTTTAGAACCAAGTAATTCTGTTAGATGGTTTGTTGACCAAACCCAATCTTCTGCCTGACCTGATAAATGTTCTACTTGACCTAAAATTAATTCTTTTAAGCCATTATGCCCAAAACCACCTGTTTCATCGAGCTGGTTAAGTTCTGCTAACTGCAAGGTTAAAATTTCAGAAATACTCTGTTCTAGTTCTGCATTTTTTAAAGCTGATTGATTATGCTTAGAAGTAGTTAAATGGCGAGCAACTTCCTGAATATAAAGTGGATCTGCCGCTTTAATTTCATGGTAAATTTTATTATCGTTCTGACGCCATAAACTAATCAGTTTTCCAAGCGTAAGAATATTCACTTCATCAATCAGCTTATTTTTTTCATTAACTGGATATTGATTTAAAAGCTGAGGCTTTTGAATTTTTATCTGCTCAGCAAAGTATTGGACTAAATCAAATGCCATGCTTTCTTCCTCTAAATTTAATCTAAAATTCTTAGTGATGGTTTTTTCTTGGTCGATGTTGATTCAGTTGTTTCTTCTACTTCTGACTCTACTGTATTTTCTACAGGTGCTACATTGGCATATTCTTCAGGATCAAAGAACAAACCTTGTCCATTTTCACGCGCATAAATACCTAAAACAGCTTGAATAGGGACATAGATATTTTTAGACGCGCCTCCAAAACGGGCAGAAAAAGTAACAGCTTCATTTGTAATAAGGAGTTGATGAACCGCATGAGGCACTATATTTAAAACAATTTGCCCATCTTTAACAAATTGCTGTGGCACATCGGTATGTGGCTGTGTCGCATCAACTAATAGATATGGAGTAAGCTGGTTATCACAAATCCATTCATAGATTGCACGAGCAAGATAAGGACGTGTAGGGGTTAAATCAATAGTTTGCTCAGACATATCATACTATTCCATATTTAATTGTTCATTGTAACGGTTTTTCTCTTGGGGCGTCATTGATTTAGCAAAAGAAGGTCGTTCAAAGATACGTTTACAATACAAAAGAATAGGTCGGCATTGCTGTTTTGGCAACTCGATTCCCATGCTATTAAGCCTGACGAAAATAGGGGCAAGCATACAATCTAAGATTGTAAAATTTTCAGACATAAAATAAGGAAAATGCTGAAATAAAGGAGTAAGTGAAATTAATGTTTCACGTAATTCTTTTTGAGCTTTTTGCTTTTGTTCGATATTTAAAGAATCTTCATGTTTTAACATGTGATCTGCTAGCTTAAACCAGTCGTTTTCGAGTCTCCATATATATTGACGTTGCTCTGCACGTAACATTGGAGCATCTGCGTAAAGTTTTCCTTGTCGATAACGGTCATCTAAATATTCAGCAATAATTGGCGCTGAAAATAATTTAAGATTTTGCTCGACCAACATAGGCAATTGGTTATAAGGATTTAAGCTCGCTAAATCTTCGTCTTCATGGTCAGTTACGATCAATTGATATTTGATTTGCTTTTCTGCTAATAAAAAACGAATCCAATGAGAACGGAAATCATCAGCATGACTGTAAAGGGTAATCCCCTGAATAGAGGTATTTTCGACCGACATATCACAAGACGACGTGGTTGAGTGAATCGATTAGGATACTAAAAATGCTGTAGGAAATCACGATTCTAAAGAGATACTTTGTTTATATTTATAAGTTTGCATTTTATTGTTCTATTTTCATAATAAAAAAGCCTTGGGAAAATCCAAGGCTTTTTGTCCAACTCGGTAAACGAATTAACGTTTAGAGAATTGAGGACGCTTACGAGCTTTACGTAAACCAAGTTTCTTACGTTCAACTTCACGAGCATCACGAGTAACGAAACCAGCTTGACGAAGAACAGGTTTTAAAGTTTCGTCAGCAGCGATAAGCGCACGAGTAATACCGTGACGGATCGCGCCAGCTTGACCACCAATACCACCACCTTTAACAGTGATGTAAAGGTCAAACTTTTCAGTAACTTCTAAAAGTTCTAAAGGTTGACGAACAACCATACGAGCAGTTTCACGACCGAAATATTGCTCTAAAGTACGGTTGTTAATAACGAGTTTGCCTGTACCAGCTGACAAGAAAACACGTGCAGTTGCGGTCTTACGGCGACCTGTACCATAATTAGTAGCCATGTGCTGTATCCCTTAGATGTCCAAAACTTGTGGCTGTTGAGCAGCATGCGGATGCTCAGTACCAGCGTACACTTTCATTTTTTTGATCATTGCATAACCAAGAGGACCTTTTGGTAACATGCCTTTAACTGCTTTTTCAAGAACAGCTTCAGGCTTGTGAGCAATTAACTTCTCGAAGTTAGTCTCACGGATACCACCAGGGAAACCAGTATGGCGATAATATTTCTTATCAAGTGCTTTTTTACCAGTCACTTGAACTTGTTCAGCATTAATCACAACGATGTAATCGCCAGTGTCAACGTGAGGAGTATAAGAAGTCTTGTGCTTACCGCGTAAACGACGAGCGATTTCAGTCGCAAGGCGACCTAAAGTTTTGCCAGAAGCATCAACAACATACCAGTCATGTTGAACTTCAGCTGGCTTAGCGCTGAGAGTTTTCATTAAACCACTACCTATTATAGTTGGTTTGGACTATGGAATCTGTCCAAACAAAAGGAGCGAGCATTCTAAACGAGTTTGTTCAAAGTCACAAGAAAAATCCAGTTTAAGCCATATAATTTAATCCATAAACTGATGAATGCGGGATATGTTAAAATCAAACAAATTTTCGTTATGTGTCTGGGGTGATTGTGCTGCCTTTATATGTCACTTCCGGTGAGCCGGCTGGTATTGGTCCAGATATTTGCTTGAGCTTAGCTAAGCGAGTTGATGAACGCCCACTTGTTATTTTGGGTGACCGAAATTTATTAGAACAACGTGCCCGAAAACTTGGGATAGATATTCAATTTTTAGAATATACGGGGCAAGCTGAATCGTCGTCTTCAGGTGAACTTTATATAGAGCATATACCTTTAGAAACGGTGGTTGTTGATGGGCAATTAAACTCAGCTAATGCGGCTTATGTATTAGAACAATTACGCCGTTCAGCTGATTATGCAATGTCTGGTAAAAGTGTGGGTGTAGCCACTGCTCCTGTGCAAAAGTCGGTCATTAATGATGCAGGTATTTTGTTTAGTGGCCACACTGAATATTATCAAGAATTTGCAGGGGTAGAGCGCGTCGTCATGATGCTTGCAACCAAAACTTTGCGTGTTGCCTTAGCGACTACACATTTGCCCTTAAGAGATGTTGCCGATGCAATTACTAAAGAGCGTTTGCATCAGGTCATTGGTATTTTAATACATGATTTAAAAACTAAATTTAAAATTACAGATCCGCGCATATTAGTGTGTGGCTTAAATCCTCATGCGGGTGAAGATGGCTATTTGGGACGCGAAGAGATTGAGACCATTAATCCGGTGCTCGAAACTTATCGGGCGCAAGGAATTAAAATGAGTCTAAGCTTGCCTGCTGATACCTTATTTACCCCTGAGCATCTTAAAAATGCCGAAGCTGTACTTGCCATGTACCATGATCAAGGTCTACCTGTGTTAAAATCACAAGGGTTTGGTGAGGCCATCAATATTACATTGGGTTTGCCGTTCATCCGAACTTCGGTCGATCATGGCACGGCATTGTCTTTGGCCGGGACCGGTTTGGCAAAAAGCTCAAGTTTAAATGTCGCTGTCGATTTAGCTTTATCTTTGGCAGCGAGCTAAATTTTTCATGTTGGAAATGTTCTATGTATCAAATTAATGCCCTAAACCCGAAAGATGAAGGGCATAAAGCTCGTAAACGTTTTGGTCAAAACTTCTTACATGATCAGCGAGTCATTGCCAAAATCGTGCGCTCGGTGAATCCGCGTGCAGGTGAAAATGTTGTCGAAATTGGACCTGGTTTGGCTGCTTTAACTTCTCCTTTAATTGGAGAGTGTGATGCATTAACAGTTGTTGAGCTAGATCGTGATTTAGCTGCAGGCTTACCAGAACGCGTTCCACATCCTGAACGTTTAACGATTATAGAAGCTGATGCATTAAAATATGATTTTAGCGAACTGGTAAAAGATGGTCGACCATTACGTGTGGTTGGTAATTTACCTTATAACATTTCAACCCCATTACTTTTTCATCTCTTGGAATTTGGCAGTAAAGTTAAAGACATGCACTTTATGCTCCAAAAAGAGGTGGTTGACCGTATTACTGCCGAACCAAACACAAAAGAATATGGGCGCTTGTCGGTAATGATTCAGTATTATTGCCAACCTACCTTTTTATTTGAAGTGCCAGCTGGTGCATTTAACCCACCCCCTAAAGTAACGAGTGCTGTTTTCCGCCTTGTTCCATATGAACAAAAACCAATTGTTGCAAAAGATGAAAAAGCTTTAGCTCGCTTAGTTGGTCATGTATTTACCCAACGCCGTAAAACACTAAGAAATAGCCTTAAAGGTATGATCGCTGAAGATGGCTTTGAAAAAGCAGGCGTTGATCCGATGGCTCGCCCAGAAACTTTAACATTGACTCAATTTGTTGCTTTAGCCGATCAAATGGTGACATAAATGACTAAACGTTTTAATTATGTGATTGGCGATGTACAAGGGTGTTTCGAAGCTCTGAAAGCCTTACTTAAAGAAATACGTTTTGATCCAGACCAAGATTTTTTATGGTTTGCGGGTGATTTGGTCGCTCGTGGCGAAAACTCAGTGGGTGCCTTACGTTTTGTTAAAAAACTTGCTGATCGTGGCGCTGCTGCAACGGTTCTTGGAAATCATGATCTGACTTTAATTGCTGGCGCGCGTGGTTTAAAAGAGATTAAAGAAAAAGATCGCACGCAGGATGTTATTGATGCAATTGATGGCGATGAGTTAATTGACTGGTTGCGTAAACAGCCATTATGTTTATTCCCAAACGTGCACACAATTCTTACTCATGCAGGCATACCTTGTATTTGGGATGCACAAAAAACTGCTACTTTGGCAAAAGAAGTTGAAGCGGTACTCGCAAACGAAGATTTAACTGTATTGGATGCTTTTTTAGCAGAAATGTATGGCTCAAAACCAGATTTGTGGGAAGACAACTTAACGGGTTCTGCGCGGTTACGTTGTATTACCAATTATTTGACCCGCATGCGTTTAACCAATGCAGAAGGGGCTTTAGAGTTCAGTTTTAAAGATGCTCTGGATGCGCCAATGCCAGAAGGCTATTTACCTTGGTTCGAATTTTCAAGTAAAGCTGCTCAGACTCATCAGATTATTTTTGGTCATTGGGCTGCGCTAGAAGGTAGAAGCATTAATGAGCAAATCCAGAATATTGATGGCGGCTGTGTTTGGGGCCGAAAATTAATGGCTTATCGCCTTGAAGATAAAGAAATCTTTGCTGTCGAAAATCCTGTGCAAGTATAGGGAAAGCAATGCTTTTCACGAGCGCAAGATGAGGGTTGTACCTAAGTTAAAATAAAAAAGCCGCATAAGCGGCTTTTTTTATTTTTAAATTTTATTCTAAGCGTAACCAAATTTGGTTTCGGCCTAATGCTGAAACGCCAAGATATCCACGCATATGAAGACGTTTACCAGTTGCGCTAAGTTTTGCTTTAAGCCCATAAACTTTGCCCGTATTCGGATCTAAAATTTTCCCACCTGTATAATTAAGCTCATCTGTCTTTTTTAAGCCAGTTGCAATATCCAAACCTAAAATAGGTTTATTGGTATATGGCGCAGGGCAGTTATCACAAATTTCTTTAGGCGTATAACCTGGACGTGGTGTAACTTTGATAATCTTTCCAGCATATGTCCCATTTGCTTCTTTTCGTATTTCTACCTGTGCTTTGGGCGCACCAGTCTTATCATCAATCGTTTGCCAAAGACCTGTAATGTCTGCTGCAAATGTGGCAGTATTAATCCCCAGTAAGAGCAAAGCTCCAATAAAAATTTTCCCCATCATTAAAAATCCTTTTAACATTGAAAGGTCATCTTATTTCGAATTTATATACCGTTCAATGTTTATTTAATAGGCTTGTTAATTATGGTGTTCCGAGTGACAACATTAATGTAGGTAGCCAAATTGCAGTAAATACGCCGTTCAAAGCCATACCAAATGCAGCGTAGCGGCCCGCAACTGATCCGCGCTGCCAAGCTTGAGCTGTTCCTATGGCATGCGCAGCTAAACCTAAGGCTAAACCGGAAGCACGCTCATCATGAATATGCTTAAGTAAAAATGGTGAAAATGCTGCCCCAATAACCCCGGATAAAATAACAATAAGGGTCACCAGTGTTTCAGGAGCATGCAATAACGTTGCGATATTTAGGGCAATTGGGGTAGTTACTGCACGTGTTGCAAATGCAAGAATGGTAGGTTCCGACATATGCAACAAATAAGCGAGGCCCATAGGCAAAGCAACCGCGCTTATACTTGCAAAAAGTAAAATACCAATCACTGATTTAATTGGAAGGTCATCGTAACGCATTGCAGCTAAAGGAATGGCTAAGGCTACAGTCACATACCCCAATAAATGGCTAAATAACTCATTTACATAAAGACGATATTGTTCATAAGGGACTTGTAAAACTGAAAGTAACCCAATCACAATGAACATGCCGAAAACTAAAAGTGGAACTTGTGGAAAACGTCGGTTCAAAGGTTTTGCACACAGATAACCAATTAATGTGATTAAAAAACCATAGAAAATCGTAAACATTTTATTCTCCTTATAACCAACGTTTTGCCATTTTTGCATAGACCCACAAAGGTATAAGGGTGCTGACCACTAAAACAAAAAGGAACAGTGGAATTTCTTTACCCATATGCACCAACATAATTAAGGAGCCAGCACAAACGGGTAAAAAAGCAAATCCACTTTCTTTCATAATTTTATTATTGGTATCGACTATCCGAAGAGGGATTTTTTTGAACTTTCTCCAGAGAATCAAAATAGTGAGTAAGCTGATTAAGCCGACCAGATTACCTAATTCTGGATGACCAAAAGCACGCATGACGATGACAGAGCCTTCACGAAAACCAATAATGAGCAGTAAAGTTACTACCCATGCTGTCCAGTCTATACTTCTGATCTTATCCATATTTTTTATCTCTAAAAGTTTACTTATCAAGTTTTAACTGATCTGACCCTTGATTTCAAACTCTTCCAAGGGACGGCTAAATTGACTAGCACGTTCTCCCAAGATTTCTTCCAAGGGCAGTTTTGCTTGGCGAATAAGCTTTTCTAGCTTATGTGGTGCAATCTTCACATCAATATGTAATAAGCCTGCATCATCATAATGTTCAGACTCAATCACATTTAAGGCATAAAGTTGGGTGCGAAATTTGCCATAAGCCGGTTTAAGAGTCAGTGAGAAATGTTGAATTTGGCCCATTAAACATTCTTGTACTGCTTGTTGCAGTAATTCTAGACCAAGGCCAGCATGAGCTGAAACATAAACTCGATCTGGGACATGTGGCTCGGCATAAATAATTTTGGCCTCTTCACCACTCAGGTCAATTTTGTTGTACACCCGAAGTACTGGAGCATCTGCACCAATCTCTTTTAATACACCTTCAACAGCTTCAATTTGATCAAGCATGTCGTGGCTATTACTATCAATCACATGCAGTAACAATGTAGCTTCTAGCGTTTCTTCAAGTGTTGCCTTGAATGATTCAACTAAATCATGCTGTAAGTTTCGTACAAAACCTACTGTATCTGCTAACACGACAGTACCGATCCCATCCCATTCTAATCGGCGTAATGTCGGATCGAGTGTCGCAAATAATTGGTCGGCTGCGTAGACATCACTTTTCGCTAAAATATTAAATAGAGTTGATTTTCCAGCATTGGTATAACCAACGAGTGAAACAGTTGGAATAGCTGCCTTTTGTCTTGCAGCACGCCCTTGTATACGGGTTTGATGTACTTTTTCTAATTTATCTTTTAATTGGGCAATACGAACACGAATGAGGCGACGATCTGTTTCCAGTTGTGTTTCACCAGGACCACGTAAGCCAATACCACCTTTTTGCTGTTCAAAGTCGGCCGACCAACCGCGAATAAGACGCGTAGATAAATGCTTAAGCTGAGCAAGTTCGACTTGTAATTTACCTTCATGCGTACGAGCACGCAGCGCAAAAATATCTAAAATTAAACCTGTACGGTCAATGACTCGGCATTTTAATATTCTTTCTAAATTTCGCTCTTGAGCGGGTGATAAAGCATGGTCAAAAATCACCAGACTTGCTTCTAATTCCTGAACTCGCTCGGCAATTTCATCGACTTTTCCTGAGCCAATAAAAAATTTAGGATTGGGCTTATTTCGCTGAACCTTAATATGTTCAAGGATATCTGCACCAGCAGACTGTGCAAGTAGAGCAAACTCTTCGGCATCCAGATCATCTAATAATTGTACAGAAACACTCACTAAAATTGTGCGTTCACCGCCTTGATGCCGATCAACATATTCCACGTGGCTATAAATCCTGAAAATGGGAAAACTTTATTCTAGATGAAACTTAAGCAAAAGGGGAAAGCGTTTGTTCTTATCCTTTAGATTAGTTAAATGTAATTAGAGATGTTTGAATTTATTTTATTTCCCGTTCTCTATCATCAATGCAAGTTTATTCTGAAACGTATAGAATGCTCGAGATGGGTATAACAATGATTGATCGTTAGTGAAATTTTATGGCTCAAACGCAAAGTATAGTTAATTCAACGTTAAAGAAATTATCAAAAATAGGTTTATACGGAAAAAAAGTCACTTCTGCCACCGCCGCAATTAGTGAAGGTTTTTATTTAGTTTATCGACATGGCCTTTATAAAGATCCTAATAATCCGGTTAATACACGCTATGTTCAATATTTTTGCCGCCGTTTATGTCAGGTTTTTAACTTAGATGTAGAAGTACACGGAACAATTCCTAGAGAACCTGCCCTATGGGTAAGTAATCATATTTCTTGGCTAGATGTTGCTGTTTTAGGTTCAGGGGCTCGTGTTTTCTTCCTTGCTAAAGCCGAAATTGAGAATTGGCCCATTTTAGGAAATCTGGCTAAAGGTGGTGGAACTTTATTTATTAAGCGTGGGTCTGGGGATTCGGTTAGAATCCGTGAGCAAATTACTGAATTTTTAAAACAAAATATTCCTGTACTATTTTTCCCTGAAGCGACTACTACAGATGGGCATTCTGTTAAGAAAGTACATGGTCGTTTACTCGGGGCTGCTATTGAGGCTCAACGCCCAGTACAGGTATGTTTAATTTGTTATGTAAATCGTCATGGGCAATTAGATACAGTTGCTCCTTTCATTGGCGAGATGACATTTGCTGAACATATTCAACGTGTACTTGAAATGCCGAAAGTAACGGCTCATTTGCTAACGTTACCGCCAATTCCTGTAGAAGGACACGACGTGAAGAGTTTAACGCGCGAAGTTCAAGAAAAAATGGTAGAAGGATTGGCTCAACTACATCAGAAAGTACTTAAGCCAAAAAGTTAATTACATAAATCCTTCAAGTGGCAGCCATGAAAGAAATTTCATGCCTGCTTTTTGCCACCATTTCATCTCTGGTTCTTGTTTGTAAATTAAAGGACCGTTTGGAGTTTCTTGCTGCCAATAAATATGATTATTAGGATCTAGCTTTAGCTTATAAGCAAATTTGTTTAAATTTTCATCCATCGTGTGGTGAATTGTCTTAGCCAACGACGGGCTATCTAAAATTACGCCAATTTCAGTATTCAAATAAGCTGAGCGTGGATCAAAATTAAATGAACCAATAAAAACCTGCTCATCTAATGCCATAAGTTTAGTATGCAAACTTGAGCGACTTAATCCTTTCATGTTCACTTTCGCTTTAGTTGCAAGCTCATCTGTATTTTTATTTAAATCTCTTTTATCGGGTGTCGGTAAAAACTCATAAAGTTGTACGCCGTTTTTAAGAAGTTCTTTACGGTATTTCCCATAAAAGGCATGAACAACGGCAACGTCATTCGCTTTAAACGAGTTAGTTAAAACTCGCACTTCAACACCTTCTTTAGCAAGAGTACTTAAAATCTTGGCGCCTTGCTTCTCTGGAATAAAATAAGCTGAAATTAAGTCAACGTTACTTTCTGGTTTTTCTAAATGGTTAATTAACTGGAAATTTAGGTGTTCTTCTTTTTTAGCCTTTGACTTGATTTTATCAGGCGAGTCTTTTACAACTTCTGCTTTGACCCAGTCGAATTGAATATTGCGATTTAACCATTCATCAAATGCATGTGATTTTGCGGTTAAGTTTAGAAAGTTTTGAACTGTCGCCTGTTGGTAGTGAGCTTCGAGTTGCTCTTTTAATCCTTCATAACGTAGACGATGTTGCTCTGGACTTACAATACTTTGAACTGAATATGCATATTCATGATTCCAGTAATCATCAAATGAATTCACAATGTCATCAACAGCAGCACCAACTAACATCACATCGACATCAGAGAATTGATAACTATCACTTACGTTGTAATATTGATTTGTCATGTTACGTCCGCCAATAAGAGCAACCTCATTGTCGGCAATAAAACTTTTATTATGCATGCGACGATTGATACGTTTTAAGTCAAGAACCATATCCATCGCACGATATTTACGAAAACGGTATGGGTTAAAAAGCTTCACTTCAATATTTTTATGCTGAGAAAGGGCGAGTAAAATCCCTTCTATTTTTTTTGCATTATTGTCATCAATAAGAAGTCGAACTTTTACACCACGATCAGCTGCCCGAATAATCGCGTGCAAGGCTAAAGCACCAACTTTGTCATTGTCCCAAATGTAATATTGTAAATCTAACGTTTTTTCAGCTTTATCAATTAATCTTAGGCGGGCTGCTAGAGCCTCCAAGGGATCATTTAAGACATGGTAACCCGTTAGCTTGGGATTCTGCTGACGTAAGGGAGTAATCAGTTTGGCAAGTGAGGTCTGAGAAGTATCAATATCTTTTGCATATTGTACTGGCTCAACACTATGTTTTGGCAGAGTACTACATCCTGTCAAACCCACAGCAAAACTAGAACATAGGACTAAAGAAGCTTTTATCAAAAAGCCATTAGCTTGTTGATTCGTTTGAAGCTGTTTGGATCGAAAGGATTGTGCCATAATCAGTACATACGATAACGTGAGCTAGAGTATAGTTCGTGCATATTGAAAGATAAATATTGAATTTGATTACTAGCAATCAATATAAGATAAGTCGAGAATCGTAATGTGGAACCCAGATTCAATCATCTTTAGTTTTTACTTTATTTTTTCAATACTTGCTTTATGGGGAATTTCTGAAGCTTGGATTCATCAATCTCGAACCGAGACGATTCATCCATTTAAAGCTTTTGTCCATTTACTCGCATTTTATCTCTCTTATCTACTTATTCCTCTCTGGTTTTTTAATTTATATGCTGCCTGGATTGGTTACTATTCAATTCACCAAGGTATTTTTATCTTTTTCTTAAGTGGTGTTTTAATTTACGCTCGATTTATTGAACCTCATCTAGTACGTGTCGATACTCATCAATATCGGTTAAATCCAGATCGTAGTTTTAATAAACCTGTAAAGGTAGCCTTAATTGCTGATTTACATATTGGTTTATTTTCAGGGCATGAGCGCCAACTCAAAACGATAGTTAGAAAATTAAATGAGCAGCAACCTGATTTAGTGGTTGTGGCAGGTGATTGGACATATGAACCAGAAGACAGATTAATTCAAGAATTGAGTGTTTTAAAAGAAATTCAGGCGCCTGTTTACTCTGTTCCTGGAAACCATGATGAGCAATATCCAGGACCACCTATTCAACAATTGTTAAAAGATGCCTTGTTTTATAATGAGGTTGTCGATATTGAAGGCAAAATAGTTGATTTTGAAGAATTCCGTCTGATTGGCATTGGCGATCTCTGGGCCGGAAAAACCGATATGCGTTCCATGCCCGATTTACCCCAAGATAAACCTTGGTTAATCCTTTCTCATAATCCTGATACAGTAGATATGGTGCCTAAATTGCCAAATCGTCCATTAATGCTATCTGGGCATACGCATGGTGGGCAGGTGGAGCTTCCATGGCTAACTAACTATATTATGAAAAAAGTATCAATTTTAGGGCATAAAAGAGGGCTTTATTCCCACGAACATGCCGATGTCTTTGTTACAGTTGGCACAGGAATGGTCGGAATTCCTTTACGTTTTAGAGTGCCGCCAACCATTGATATTATTGAGTTAGTTTAAAATAAAAAAGCCAATCACAAAGGATTGGCTTTTTTATAAATTGAAAATTATGGAATAACGACAATAGCAACACGTCGATTAATCGCACGATTTTCATTGGTTGTATTTGGGACATAAGGCTGAGTTGAACCACGTCCAATCACATAGATATTTTCTTTTTTAAATCCGCGAGCTAAGAAAAGGTTTGCCACGCTTTGTGCACGCTCTTCAGATAGCTTTTGATTATAAGTTGCATCGCCAACATCATCAGTGTGCCCAACAATTTTCAATTTATTTAAATCATATTTATTCAATTGATTTGCTAGACGTGTTAACTCAGCTTCATGGCTCTGTTTTAACTCTGCATTATTAAAGTCAAATAACAAACGTTCTGGTAAACCCAGAGTCCATCCTTCATCAGTAAGAACAAAACCTTCTTTCTTAAGCAATTTTACCTGACGATATTTTAATGGACCAAAACTCAGGCACCCTGCAAGAGTAATGCATAGCAATGCAATAAAAGAGAGTTTTAAAGATCTTGTATTCATAGATTAGCCTAAATTTAATTTTCAGGTTTATAGATAAACCAGTGTTCATCCGAATTTTTAGCCTTATACATTGCTTGATCTGCTTGCATAATGAAATCTTCGGGGCTAGATGCAAATTGTGATAAAGCAATACCTACACTAAAACTGAAATAAATGGTTTGTCCATTTAGCTGCAAAGGTTCTTTACAGCTTTCGAGTAAATTTTCAGCAATAGATATTAAATGATCAGCATGGCTAATGGAATGCAAAATGACGGCAAATTCATCACCACCTAAACGTGCAATAAAATCTTGATGGCGTAAACGGGTTTGCAAGCGGTTGGCCATTTCTTTTAAAACTTCATCTCCAGCCAAATGTCCAAACTGGTCATTAATCGCTTTGAAGTTATTGTTATCTAGAAACAATAAAGCAGACTTGTTATCAAATCCCTTATCTTCAAACATATCTAATAGAACTTGATAAAAATAATGTCTATTCGGTAATAATGTAAGCTGATCGTGATGAGCCTGAAATGATAATTTACGATTTTCTTTTTGTAATTGATTGTCCCATATCTGAATTTCTTCAAGTAACTCATTAAAAACAGTATTTAAATCTTGAAATTCTTTAATTCGGTTATAAGGAAAACGAAGATTATAAGCTTTTTGTTCACTTACAATTTGAGCAATATTGGTAAGTGGATAAATCGCCTGCATAATTTGGCGATAAGTTAAGTTTACTGACCACCACAAAGCGCAAACAATAAACAACATTGCAATTGCAAGTCCTACGATAATCATTTTGAGGAACTGCAATATTTTTTCTGAACTACCAAAAAGTGTTAATTCACCTACATTTTGTTCGTGATGATAAATTGTAAGATGAACGGGCTCATTTAAGAACCAATGATCAAACCAACCCTCCAAAATTGAGGTTTGACTTGATAATTTAAAACTTTGTGCAATTAAATGATGTTCTGAATCATAAATATGAATAGTACGAATTGAATGATCATTGGTGTATTCATTCAAAATTTGCTCTATCGTAATTTTATCATTAAATACAACTGCGGGCTGAATACGCTCTAGCAGAGTATGGCTGAGCAATTGCAAATTTTGTTTGGCGTAAGTTTCCATTGTAAAAACAGAAATCGATACAAATGTAAAAGAGCAGATAAAGAAAGTAATTGCAAAAATAGTAAATTGAGATTTTCTAAATAAAGCATGCAATGAAGTGGACTGATACAACTTTGATATCATGATCCTTACTCCGCATTCTTAGCCAAGAGCAATACTCTTGGATCAATATGAACTTTGGAGTGACTTAAAGCATCTAAGTTAACTTTAAAGGTAGTGTAATTATTTTGATTGTATAAACAAAAGATACTTCCTATTTCACATTCTGAATTATTAATGCTTAAAGAAAGTAAAGAACGATAAGGATAGTTCTGAATAAGGCTTTGTTGTTGCTGTGGAGAAGTAGTAGAAAAATAAACTGCCTGACAATGTGACCGAGCAAAATCTTTCGAGTTTACAGTCTGAACACGATAATTATAAGACATTTGCTGGATATAAGATTGAAAGGTAGATGTAATAGAGGGATTATCAATAACACAAAGAGTAGGAGTATTTACATTCTCCCACTTACTATAGCTTAGAATAGATAAAGTAAGCACATAGAAGTTATGTTTTGAATTGGCATAACAAGGCCCACTCGTAGCAAACACTACAAGTATGCAAACAAATACTTTTTTAGCGAACTGCCACATGGTGAGCTAATGCCAAACTATTGCACGAATAATCTATTCTACATGAAGTTGATAAACTAAAAAAAGTTTAATATCTCATCTAACGTTGACTGAACTGCCTAAAAAAAAGGCATATATATCACTTTTTTCGTAAAATAGTAGAAAAAAACGGCACTCGATAGAAAAAGGCTGAAATACCCCTTGCAAAGGGTTTTTAATC
>NZ_JANBOB010000014.1:0-1799 GCF_035615195.1 Acinetobacter sp. IK31
GAATCGCTGTCCGAATCCGAGTCACTGTCAGAGTCCGAATCGCTGTCGCTGTCAGAGTCGCTGTCAGAGTCAGAATCGCTGTCAGAGTCCGAGTCACTATCAGAATCAGAGTCGCTGTCAGAGTCAGAATCGCTGTCCGAATCAGAGTCGCTTTCTAAACTATTATTTTTATCGCTGTCATGAGCCCACCACAAAATTCCTGCTGCGGTTAGTGGTACAGATAACCATGCCCATGGAGATGCAGCACCATCATGATAAAGCAATGGTTCAATACTATCGATATAACTATAAGTGATATGGTCTAATAAGACCCCATTACTGTCAGTAAACTGTACCCACA
This sequence comes from Acinetobacter sp. IK31, assembly GCF_035615195.1. Classification (NCBI taxonomy): domain Bacteria; kingdom Pseudomonadati; phylum Pseudomonadota; class Gammaproteobacteria; order Moraxellales; family Moraxellaceae; genus Acinetobacter; species Acinetobacter sp. IK31. The sequence goes on from NZ_JANBOB010000014.1 coordinate 341, forward strand.
GTAATTTATGATTATTATCTTCAAAAACTAAACTATTATCGGTTGAATAATTACCACCATTAAAGAAATCAATTATTACTATTTGCTCACCGTTTTTTAAAGTAATAATTGCATTTCTACCGTCTTGTCTAATTTCAGAAACATCATCTTTATTTACTTTTATTAAAATAACTGATGCTTCGGAAAGAGTGACTGTATCCTTTGTCGTAGTTTCTAAGGTTTCATGACTATCCTTAGAAACTACCCTTATTTCAGACATATTTATTCCCCTTCTCAGGATTATTTAATTAAACCAATCCAATTTAGAGCTCTTAAATTTTATTAAATAAGAAGAGCCCAAATTAAGGGATAAATTAGATAAAACAAGGGCCAACCTCAACGCATAATTTAATTATAAACATGAATTACGTCACAAAAAAATAGCAAAAAGAAGTTTATTTATTAACCAAAATAAAACCAAAATTATTAATTATTATTTTTCAAAGAATTAGAATCAAATTAAAATAAAAATATGCTTTTAATATTTTTATGTTTTAAAACACAAACAATAAAAACCACACATTTAAAACAAGATATTATCTCGATTAATATCTATATGGTTTTTAAATATTTAAAAGCCATATAGATATATATTTGTTTACCTTTCTCTTAAAGCTTCTTTGGCTTTATTAAATGGTTTAAGCAAGTAATCCAGTACCGTTTTTTGACCAGTACGAATATCTACCGTTGCCACCATACCCGGTGTAATACCGTATGCCTTACCTTGTTTATTATAAAGCTTGTCAGAATCAGTCCGGATATAAACACGATAATAGAATTGGTCTTGTTTAACCTCATCACGAATCGTGTCTGGTGAAATAACCGTTACCTTACCTTTTAAACCACCATAAATTGAGTAGTCATAAGCAGTAATCTTAACCAGCGCTTCTTGTCCCGGACGAATAAATGCAATGTCACGCGGTAAAATACGCGCTTCAATCAGCAGCTGCTCATCAATTGGAACAATGGTCATCAACTTACCGTTTTGGGGAATAACACCACCATGGGTAGTGACCGCAATTTCTTTTACAACACCACGTACCGGCGCTTTAAAAATAGCACGATCTAAGCTGTCAGTACGCCCCAGTACGACTTGTTGCTGCGTTTCAATATCGGTATTGGCTTTCGATAACTCTTCACGAGCCTTAACGAAATATTGGTTCTGCGCATCATTCATTTTATTTCTAAGGTCGTTTGCTTCACGACGTAAACGTAAAACTTCAACCTCACTGGCTGCACCTTTAGCAACCAACGGTTCGGTCATTGCCAATTCTTGTTGTACCAGTTGCAAAGCTTGTTTTAAGCCTGCAATGGTCTGTTCCAAATCTGCACGACGAGACCGATAGAGCGCTGTTTCTTCATGTACAAGTTTTGGTTCTTTCAGCACAATTTCAGGAAAAGCCAATGGTGTTCCATTTAC
>NZ_JANBOB010000015.1:0-163780 GCF_035615195.1 Acinetobacter sp. IK31
GCCAACCCATTTTTAGCTACAGGCGAAGCGCGAGTTATTTTAAATGAAGTAAATTCATCAGCCGCTTCACGCTTTGAAGGAAACTTGGAAGTTGCAGGGCAAATGGCAGATGTGATTATTGCCAACCCGTCTGGTATTAGCATTAAAGGTGGTGGCTTTATTAATGCCAATAAGGCAATTTTTACCACAGGTAAGCCTCAGTTAAATGCTGATGGCAGTATCAAGCAGTTTACGGTTGACCAAGGAAAAATTACGGTTACAGCGAACCCTAATTCTAAATTTGGACTAGGTGGAAATAATAACGATGCAAACTATGTTGACCTTTATGCCCGTGCATTAGAGCTCAGTGCTGAACTACGTGCCAAAAATGATATTCAGGTCATTGCTGGGGCAAATAATGTCAGTGCAGATTTGCAGGATGTTACAGCTAAAACAGGTACTGGAACTGCACCAACATTGGCTGTGGATGTTAAAGCACTGGGTGGCATGTATGCCAATAATATCTATCTGATGGGGACTGAAAAAGGCTTAGGTGTGACTAACGCGGGGACTATTCAGGCAGTAAACAATCTGGTGGTTACCAGTGCCGGAAAAATTGAGCACAGTGGCTCAATCAGTTCAACCAGTAAAACCCAAGGTTTAGTAAACATACAAACAACGGGTACTGGTGCAGCGGGTGATATTAATAATAGTGGAACAATCTCTGGTAAGGGGATAGTTAATTTAGATTCAGCTAATGATTTAAATATTACTGCAAAAGAAGTTAAAATTGATGAAGGTAATAATACGGCATTAATTTTAGCTGCAAATGGCAATATTAACTTAAAAAATGAAATACAATTAAAAAATTCAGCAATAAATGGTGGAATTTACTTAAATGCTAATAATATTAATTTAGAGGGTAATGCAACCATTGATGGGAAGTCTGATGTTAATATTGTAGGTAAAGAAAGCATTTTAATTAAGAAAAACAACAAAATTAAATCAGGGAAAAGTATAAATATATTGAGTGGTGGTTTAAGTTTAGAAGGAAGTGAATTGACCTCTGGGCAAAATGTTAATCTTCAAAATAGTAGTGTAAATAAGAAGTTGTTAATCAATGATTCCATAATTAAAGCGGAAGAAGATTATAATTTTTATAGTCGTGGAGATATATCTATTAATAAAATTGATTTTTCACAAAGTAAAGATAACTTGAAAAAACAAAATATTAAAGTAGGATCAGGTGGAATTCTAGAATTAGGTGATAATTTTACTTTTAATTCAAAGGGGGGTGGTGCTTTCGAATCAAGAGGTAATATCAATCTTGGGGAAGGTCTTAAATTAAATTTAGATGGTGATATTAGTTTTATTTCAACTGGTAGCGATATTAAAGCAAATACGTTAAATTTAACATCAAATTTTGGTGGAATTTATTTTAAATCTAATGGAAATATTAATATTAATTCAAAAATAATTGAAAAAAAATTTTTAGACTTAAATGGAATTGAAACAGGGCTGTTTAATAAAGAGGTAAGTGAAAATTACATTAGTTCATCTAAAGATATAGATATTTATTCTAATAATAGCATATACATAAATGGAGCTGACTTTAAAACTGATTTTGGAGATTTGCTCATTAGTGGTAAAGATATTAATCTTGATGTTAGTAGAGCAGGGTATTATTTTAAAGCCAATCTTAATGGTGAAGATAAATATTGGTATTTTAGTGATAATAAAAAGCATTGGTTTAATGCAAATAATATTTTTATATTGGCTAATAATTATTTGAAGACTGTTTCTGGTATATATCAAGCAAAAAAAAATATAAATTTATTCTCTAATGGTGATGTTGATTCTCAAGTGACTACATTGAGATCTGGTGGTCATTTAAATGTTGAGGCTAAAAATAAATTAATTATTAAAGATGCATACAAAGCTAAAAGTATTTTAGACGATAACTTTATGACCGGAATTAATTCTTTTCAATCAGAAGGATTGATTTCTATTTTAGGAGGTAGTGTTGAGATAAAAGATTATTTAATCGCTAGAGGTGGTGCAATTTTAATAAACTCCTTAAAAGGAAGTGTTAATAAGGAAAAAGAGATAGAATTAGATTTAACTTCAAATAAAACCGATTTTTTTGATAAAAATCCATTATTAAAAAAATATGCTGGAACTATTGATATTAGGGGTGATGGAAATTTAAATTTTAATGTAGGTAAATACACAAGAAGTAGTATTAAAGCTTATGGTGATATTAATCTATATTTAAATGGTGGAATAGTATTTAATAAAAAGGTAGATTATATTGAAGAAATTTTAAGAAATTATAAAGATATTGTTTCAGAAAATGGGGCTGTTAATATTTCTGCAGAATATGTTGATCTTAACGGGGCAAGATTGACATCAAAAAATGGAATTTCAATTGTAGCTAATAAAGGAGATATTAGCCTTAATTCTAAAAAAGTAACTTTAGATGATGTAAATGTTATGGGGAAATTTACTGAGAGTTATGGTGATGCCTATAGTGAATTTGAATTATTTAAAAACAATAATCCTGAATATAAAAAGAAACTTGATGATTTAAACTATCATATTTATTTGACTAGGCGGGGAGTCTCGGGTAAAGGGGCTGGAAAAAAGCGTATTGATTATGCTAATGATGAAATAAATAATGCAGAAAAAGAAATTGTTAATCTTAATAATGCATATGGTGTAACAAATATTTTTAATAGAAATAAATTTTTATCTTCTGAATATGCAGTTATTTTAGGTAAAAAAAGATTTAACTATTATTTTGAAGATTTTAAACAAATTAATGAGAATATAGATTATTCTGGTTTAAATTTTTCAGGATATCTGCATAGAGGGGTTGATTTACAATCGGATGGAAATATTAATTTAATTTCAAATAATGGTATAATTTTAAACTCTGCTAATGTAAACACGTTAGGGGATTTTACTGTATACGCTAAAGGTAAGTTGGATAAGAAAAAAACAGCCGAGTTGGTAGAAAATCAGTTGGATTCTTCAATTGTGTTTGCAAATGTAAAAGATCAATATGAGCTTGGGCGTGATAATGAAAATTACTATCAAAAAATAGATATTACTAAACCAAATAATATTAATGCGAAAAATGTGAATTTAATTGCTAATGATCAAAGTGGGTTAAATTTAATAGTACAAGGTACAGATATTAAAGCTGCTGATACAATCAATATCGTGGGAAGTGGAAATATCGATTTTCGTCATAATATTGATAATATTTATACAAAAACACAACAGACTACCACAAAGGAATCTTTATTTGGTTTAAAAAAGTCTAGTACAACTGAAACAAGAATACTAGAAGGGGTTATTGGTAAAAGTGACGTTCTTAAAGCAAATAAAATAAATATTGAGTCTTTGGGGGGGAATATATCTTTATATGGTACCCAAATTCAGGCACCTAAAGATCAAGTAAAGCTAAAAGCAGCTAAAGACATTTATATGATTACTTTTCAAGATCAAATAAATGAAGTAAATACTATTAAAAAAGATGCTGGTTTTTTAGGGCTTGAATATAGAGATTCAAATTCAGTTGGTTCAAAGATTGTTAATAACCAAATACCCACTGTAATAACAGGGCGTTATATTGCTTCTTCATCTGGTGGAAGTACCTATTTAGAAGGTACCCAGTTTAACTTTACTGAGGGTGTTTCAATTAAAGTAGGTGATGGGCCTAATCCTTCTCCCGATGCAAAATTGGTTATTACTTCAGCTAAGGGCTTGTATTCGAATATTCAGGATAATAGTAAAAAGAATACTTTCTGGCAAAGTATGGAAAGTAAAGGTACAGTTGAAGAACTTGCGAATTTACCTAAATTTAATGGTCCAGTTAATAATATTAAAATTGAAGGTAATTTATCGGTACAAGTTCCTATTAAACAAGGGGAAAATTCAGAAGTTATCGATATTATTAATAACTTATCGAAAGAAAAAGGGTATGAGTACTTAAAAAATTTAATTGATAATAAAGATAAAAATGTAAGCTGGACTGCGGTTGAATTAACGAAAAAAAATTGGGACTATAAGCAGCAAGGCTTAACGCCAGCAGGCGCTGCAATATTAACTATTATTGTTACAGCTTTAACAGCTGGTGCAGGGTCTTCTGCCGCAGGAGCACTTGGTTTCTCAACCACTGGAGTGGCTGCCTCAATGGCTCAAGCTGCAATTACTTCACTTTCTACTCAGGCAAGTATCAGCTTAATCAATAATGGAGGAAATGTTGCCGCCACGTTAAAAGAATTGGGTAGTGACCAATCAATACGTAATTTAGTTGCTTCTATTGCTACAGCGGGCGCGTTAAAAAGTATATCTGTTCAATTTAACTTACCGGAAACTAGTACCGCATTTAATGACCGTTTATATGTAGCATTTGTTAATAGTACTAGCTCATCTATTATTAATTCTGCAATCAATGGGGGGAGCCTGAGTGATAATCTTGAAGCATCACTTTTAGCGGGTCTTAGTAATAGTTTACAGGCTGAATTTGCTCAGAATATTGGATTAAGCTTAGATATAAAAGACCCTACGGTCATAGATTCTCTGTTACATAAGATTGCTCATATTGCATCAGGTTGCTTAACTGGAGCTATTCAAAAACAATGTGAAGCTGGAGCAATTGGTGCTGGCGTTGGTGAGATTGTTGCAGGAATGATAGAGCAACCAAATAAAGATGCAACAGCAGAGGAAATAAATAAATATCAAGAAAAAGTCATTAACACTTCTAAATTAATATCAGGCAGTTTAGCTAGTTTAGCTGGTTATGATGCTGGTTATGCTGCCTCATCAGCTTCTTTAGCGGTCAGTAATAATTACCTAACTTCAAAAAATTATAGAGATTTGAAAACAAATTATGATGCCTGTATTAAAGGCGGGGGCAGTGTAGGTAAATGTAGTGGTGCAATGATAGCTGTTGCAGAAACTATAAGTAAAACAAATGATAAACGTTTAAGATCTGACTGTTTATATGCTACAAATGATGCATGTATTAATGGTATAAAAGAACTTTTTGAAGGAGAGCGTACCCGAAATGAACTAAATAAACTAAATAAAATTTTTTATAATTCTGAGTATAGTAAATTCAATAGTTGGTCTAAATTTAATGGTCTTTCAGCAGCAGAAACTAATATCAGAGATCTTGGCAGTTTATATTCTACTTTCGAAAAAATAGATTTTTGGCAAAAAACAAATTGTAATAATATTTCAACCGCAGCTTGCCAAACTAAATATAAGCAATACTTGAATGCGGATGAAGCTACTCGGGTTCAAATAACGGCTGGTTTGGATAGAGTCAAATCTATGCCAGTGATTGGAAATACAGTGACTGTGGGTGACGCAGTCATTACTTTAATCACAGGCCTAAGCTTGAGTACTAAAGATCCGAGCCGTTTAGTTGCTCTGGCTGAAATAGCTTCTGTTGGTATTACACGTTATATTCCACAAGTTGGACCTGTTGTTCATGTTGCACAACCTAAATATGCTGGACAGCGTTATACTACGGCCAGTTTAACTAGCAACAAAGATACCACCATTAACCCAGATACTGTTCGAGCAGCTTTGGAAAAAAATAGGGGGTGGTTAAAAGCTCATGAGAAATATAATCCTGAAAATCTTTCAATTGCAGTAGCAAAAGTTGAAACAAAGTCTGGTACAGAAAATCTACTTGCTGTGAGTGGGAAAGCTTGGAATGGAAATGCTCCAACAAATGTGGTTATTAATGGTTTAAAATATACGGTTGTTCCAATTGACTCTCATAGTGTTCAGCCAATTACATATACGGTAGATAAAAATGGTAAACCTATAAGTAATAATAATCATGCTGAAGCAAAGCTATTTAGTTATATCAAAGATACTTACTCATCTACTCCATCAAAAGTGACGATGTCAATTCAGAATACGACAAATGATCCTGCTGGAATGTGTAATGGATGTTTATTTAGTAGTGGAAAATATTTTACTAATGAAGTTCCTTTTATGAGGTTATCAATATTTCATGGCACTACAGGTAAAAACTAATTTATGGAGAATATGATGATCGATTTTGTTAAAGAATTATCTGCTTGCCGTGTTGAGGGAACACAGCTTCCTTTTTATCCTGAAAAGGTACAAGGTTATACAGAGCAAGAAATAGAGTTGATTACTGAACATTGTAACTTAAATATTCATGGACAATTTAGAGAATTTCTTCTTCAAATGGGGAGGTGTTCTGGGGGGTTAATATGGAGTGATGAGTTCTATATGTATAAAAGTTTATGGAACCCAAACAAGTTTAGACATGCTCAACAATCTGAAAAAGAAGATTTGGGTTATATCTTAACAAGTAAAGGTAAACTAGATCCTGTTGATATGAAAATGTTTTACTTATCAAGAGAGTATGAGACATATTTTTACTATCTATTAACTGCTGAAAATGATGACTTTATATGGTCATTACATGATGCTGACGATGATGTATTAGAAAAAACAAATATAACTTTATTAGAGTATTTAAAAGATTATGTTTTTGAAAAAACTAAAAGAAATCGATTTATAGATTTTGATTTAACAGAAGAACAAATTAATAGATCTATTACAGGTCGTTTACTTTAGATAGTTTTAATTATGAATAAAAGTTAAGAAAATTTAATGATTAGTAGCAGTCACTATTTTTAAATAGTGACTGCTACTTTAATTATGCTCTATTTTATTGATGACTGTAATAGGAACAGTATAGCTATTACTCATACTAGGTCTTGGTTCTAAAAAATCCTGAATTTGTCTATAAGTAATTGGGTTAGCTCGCCATAACTCTACTCCATCAACTAACTCTGTAACGGCCTTTTTTGTTTCTAAATCAACAATCCAAAATGCACAACCTTTTCTATTGTTTGGGTTTAATTCATAGCCGACCTGATAGGCCTTATTAGCTTCAATATTTACTTTTATCAAGTTTGTATAGTTAAAAGCTCCGCGGCCACACCAAATTTGTAAATCATGCTCGCCAGCTTGAAGTATTAAAGGTTCCTTTAATTTATGGTAGCCATCAGTTACTTTCTTTTTATCTACAGCAAATACAAAGGCTATCGTATCTGCTACATATTTGCGATCGTATAAATTGCCAATGATTGTAGCTGTATGAGTTGAATTCTTTGCTGGAACATAGTATTCGATTGGAGTGAGACTTGGGGTTGTACTTATACAACCTTTTAATAGTAATGAATACATACCAATAGAAATAATTTTATTTGAATTAAACAAGTGCTTCACCTTTATTTATTAAGTATGACAGGAGTGTAGATTGGCTGGGTCTGATTTGAATAAGTAGTAAAAGATTCTTTAGGTGTGACAATTTCACCTGTATTTATATTTTCTATCCAGAAGACGAGATCATCCCCTTTTTTCTTCTCTGCTTGATTATTTTTAATTTGATAGGCCTGTTGGGGTTTTGCTTCAAAGGTTAGAATTCCATAAGAAAATATTTTTGGGGTATCTGAAATAATTTTAATTTTATGAAAACCAGAAGTAATAAGATAATTTTTATCCCAATTGCTTGAGTCATTCAAAGTTGCTTTACCGTCGATATACGTTATATAGATACGAGCTTTGATTAACTTTAAAATATTGCTATTTTTTTGAAAACCTTTGATAGTAGCAAGATGAGTGATATTTACTTCTTTGGGAGCTTTGTAGAGTAGTTCTGCCGGTATTTGAGCGTAAGAAAGTTTTTGGAGTCCAAAACAAGTAACTAGGTTTATAAAAATTACTAAAAAGATTTTATGAGAGTTCTTCATTTCTAATTTAAATATAATTTTATCTATAAATATATTCTAATCTAAATAAGAAATATTTAAACAAAATTATGTGAAATTGGGTTGGATATGACTATTTATAAGAAAACAAGGATTAACAAAAAGCCTCATTGCGAGGCTTTTTTATAATCTTTATTTAATATTTGGATCGCCTTTTTTCAAGAAAAAGCGGATCGCTAATTTTTGCAGGAATGTTCCATAAGGAGGGTGGAAAAGCTGAGTAGGGAAAAACCGATGACGAATAAATACAGTTTTGGCATGTGAAAGTTCACGGAAACCCTCTTCACCATGATATGACCCCATGCCCGAGTTGCCGATACCGCCGAAAGGAGCATCATGGTTAACCACATGCCAGCCCCAATCATTGATAGTTACACCACCCGAATGAGTTTCACGTAAAATACGATCACGTTCTACCGAGCTATGCGTAAAGCAATAAAGTGCTAAAGGTCGTTCGTCCGATTTTACATAGGTAATCGCATCATCTAAAGAATCGTATGCAACCACAGGTAAAATAGGGCCAAAAAGTTCTTCTTTCATAATGCGCATGTCGGGAGTGCAATTCAGCACAATCTGTACAGGCATTCTACGACCTTGTTGGTCAAAGCTATAAGTGTCGCAAGGAATAATCCGCGCACCTTTTTCTTGTGCATCGGTCAAAATATCTTGAATACGTTTTAAATGACGGTCATTCACAATGGACGTGTAATTCTCATTGTTTGTGATGTTTTGACCAAACATTTTTATAAAGCTTGTTTTAGAGGCTTCAACAAATTCATCAATACTTTCTTTAGGAACCAACGCATAGTCAGGGGCTACACAGATTTGCCCACTGTTTGTCGCTTTACCATGTGTAATACGTTTGGCGGCATCTGCAAGCGGGTAGTTGCGGCCCACAATTGCTGGCGATTTACCACCTAACTCGAGTGTGACCGGCGTTAAGTTTTCAGCCGCTGCTCGCATGACGACTTTGCCAATAGCTGGAGAGCCAGTAAAGACAATATGGTTAAAGGGTAAAGAGGTAAATCTGGCTGGATCTGTAATTTCTTCACCAAAAACTGCCACTTCATCTTCATTAAAGACTTCGGCGAGCATACGTCGTAGCATTGCATTGGTGTTTGGTGTAATTTCAGATAGCTTAATCATGACTCGGTTGCCTGCAGCTAACGCGGCAATGAGCGGACCAAGTGCTAAATAAACGGGGAAGTTCCATGGCACAATCACACCAACCACACCTTTTGGTTGGTATTGAACACTTAAACGATTTGATAAAAATAAAAGCTCGGTACGGCGTTTACTTGGACGCATCCAGCGGCGTAAATGATGAATCGCGTGATCGGCTTCCAACACTGAACCAAGCAGATCAAGTAACTTAGATTCATCCAGTGATCTTGAACTAAAATCAGAATTAATCGCAGCAGCTAAAGCATCTTGATAACGAATAATTTGTTTTTTGAGTTGATGCAGTTTTGTACGGCGTGTTTCAAGGCTTGGGTAAGGGTCCGCCTCAAAATTGGCACGTTGTTTGGAAAAAATAAGTTCCATATGTTCAGTGGCAGAGCCGCTATATTCTTTTAAAGTGGAGCGTTCCATTTTTATTCCTTCCCATACTTTTGCTTATCATACTTTATGCTTGAAGCGTTGTATGGTCGATGTTAAATTGAGACAACAAGAGGTAATTTAGTGCCATTATGCACGTCATTCTAGGGATGGTGTAAGTTAAATGCCTAATAATCTTTATAAAAATGAAAATACTGTTATCAAAGGAAATTATGATAATGCATCTTTCGGTTCTAATACATATTTGCTGGGTTTGAGCAGTTTATTTGATGAAATGGGTTCACAAGGTCATTCAATATCAGATGTTCTATCTGGCACAGATATTTTGCCAGACACCATGAATCAATCCTCTTTATATATTTCTCAACTTCAAAAAATTCAGTTATTTCAAAATATTCAACGTTTATCTCACGATCCCTTAATTGGACTACGTGCAGGACAAAAGCAGCGGCTGTCAGATTTCGGGGTATATAGTTATGCACTCTATTCTTCGCGCAATTTTAGACAAGCAGTAGAGCTTGGCATTCGACATATTAAACTTGCAGGCCCTATTTTAAAGAAGTCTTTTTATATTCGAGATGACGCTGCGGTTTTTGAAGGGCAGGATATTATTGCACTTGGTAAGCTTCTGCCTTTAGTGTGTGAGTTTTGGTTTAGTTCCATGCAAACCTTAATTGAACGTGTACTTGAAGGGCCATTTCAAGCGAAGAAGCTTTTATTACCTTATCCTGCGCCTGATTATGCAGAAGAGTACGAAAAAGTTTTTCATTGCCCCGTTCAGTTTAATGCTGGAGTGATGCAATGGCACTTTGATTTAAAGTGGCTAGATGTGCCTTGTCCAAATGCCAACCCGATTACTGCGGATATGTGTAAGTCTTTTTGTGAGCGGATGTTAGGCACTACTGCACCTGAAGAGCCTGAGTTGGTGAAAACAATTCGTTTAATATTATTGGATGGAACAGGGCTTTTTCCATCGGCTCAAGAAATGGCTGAGCGGTTGCATATTTCAAAACGTACTTTACATCGGCGGTTAGCGGGTTTTAGTTTAACTTATCAAGAATTATTAGATGAAACTCGGCGCCGTCTTGCTGATGAATATTTGCGAGAGACGACTTTATCTATAGATGAAATTGCTGAGAGAATTGGCTTTTCAGATACCTCTAATTTTAGAAAAGCCTATCGGCACTGGACAGGCATTTCACCGAATGAGTATCGAATACAGCAAATGAATTAAATGAGCTAAGTCCGTTACTTAAATCGAGTTAATAATTTTTTCTGTAAAAATGGATTACAGAGCAAAATGGCAAATAAAATAATAAATATGCCGATCATACTAAACAGATCTGGTAATTCATGCCAAAAAATAAATCCCCAAATTCCTGCAAAAACAATTGCGATGTAGTTCATTGGGCCAATTTGTCCTGCTGGCGCTAAGCTGTACGCATAAGACATAAAAAGCTGACTAATGTTTGCTAAAAGTCCAGCGGCAACCAGTAATGCCAGTTCGTGCCAAGTGAAAATGCGCCAATGCCAGAACATTGGAATTGATGAAATTAAACTACCAAAAATACAGAAATAAAAAACAATACGCTCAGGTGGTTCTGTACTGGTTAAAGCTCTGACAGTTACAAAGGCCATGGCTGATAAAAAACATGCACCTAAACCAATAAAGGACAATGCATTGAGTAGGCCTTGGTCGGGTTTAGCAACAAATAAAACCCCAACGAGTCCAATCACAGCAGCAAAAATCATCGATTTAGTAATTTTTTCTTTTAAGAAAAGCCATGCAATGAGTGGAATAAAGATTGGGGATGAGTAGCTAAAAACCATCGCATTCGATAGTTTTAAGTTCGCAATGGCATAGAAAAAGCCATACATTGCAGCGAGCCCCACAACACTTCGCCAAGTATGCATCCAGAGTTTATCGGTCTTAACAAAGTCCAGTCCTTGCCTAAAGAGCATCGGAATAAAAATAAATAAACCCACCGCATTTCTAAAAAACACGACTGTGGCATTGTCTACCGTTTGTGAAACAAAACGAATGCACACCCCCATAATGGAAAACAATAATGCCGATGTCATGAGACAAAGCAGTGCTTTTCCAAGTTGAGTTGAGGGGAGTGTTGGAACAGTCTGGTTTTGCATATAGAAATAAGGTTCTTAATTTTCAGTGTTATTTTAGCAGCGATGGTAAGTTTTGGTGAAATGTGTCGTAATTAATAACTAAAATGTGAAAAAGATGAGGGGTATCCTCATCTTTTAAAGCTTGTTAGGTCACAGGTGCGGGGTTAAATACAGCGAGTGAGTTATGAATACCCCAACGGTCCGACCACGTTTGTTGTTCGCCACTAGCCACTTGTAAAATCAGTTCAAACAGCTCCCAGCCCACTTCCTCAATGGTTTTTTTACCAATAGCGATATCGCCTGCACTGATATCAATCAGATCATACCAACGGTTTGCAATATTATTTCGGCTTGCCATTTTAATCACGGGCACGGCAGCTAAACCATAAGGTGTACCACGGCCTGTGGTAAAGACTTGGACCGTAATTCCCGATGCCATTTGCTGGGTACCACAGATAAAGTCACTTGAAGGCGTCGCCGCAAAAATTAATCCTTTTTTAGTCGGTCTTTGCCCAGGTGAGAGAACTTCTACAATTGGCGAATGACCAGATTTAGCAATCGATCCCATCGCTTTTTCTACAATGTTGTTGAGTCCACCTTTTTTATTGCCCGGTGTGGTGTTGGCACTTCGGTCTACTTGACCTGCTGCTAAATAGTCGTCGTACCATTTCATTTCCCGAATTAAGTCTTTGGCAACTTGTTCATTTGCTGCACGTGGGGTGAGTAGGTGAATACCATCACGTACTTCTGTAACTTCGGAAAACATGACTGTGCCACCACATTGCACAATCAGGTCGGCTGCAAAACCAACGGCAGGGTTTGAGGTTACTCCAGAAAATGCATCACTCCCACCACATTGCATTCCTACAACTAAGTTAGATGCTGGAACTTCTTCACGTGTACGCTGGTTTAATTTTTCCAGATGTTGTTCTGCTACGGCTAAAATATGGTTCACCATACTTTCAAATCCGTTATGGCGTTCATCTTGCAACTGAATAATGTCTTCATTTGCTAGGGGAATATATTTGTTTTCTTTTGGAATATTTAAGAGTCGTTCTGGTTGCATTTTTTCGCAGCCCAGACTTACAACCATAATCTCTCCACCAAAATTAGGGTTGAGAGCAAGATTATGGATAGTACGAATAGGCACAATTGCAGCAGGTGCATCAATGGCCACACCACATCCATATAAATGATTTAAACCGACGACACCATCTACGTTTGGATATTTAGGTAATAAATCTTTTTCAATAATTTTGACGACATAATCGACAATACCTTCTACGCAGTTAACACTTGTGGTAATGCCTAAAATATTCTTTGTGCCTACGCTGCCATCTTTATTTTTATAGCCTTTAAATGTATATCCGCTAAGAGCAGGAAGCTTCGGATCTGGGCGGGTTGCGAGTTCTAAATCATCGAGTTCAGGTGCTTGGGGCATTTCGGTCACATTTTCATTTACCCATGAGCCTGCGGGTAAGTCTTTGTTGGCATAGCCAATCGTTTCGCCATAACGAATAATTGCTTCGCCCTGTTTTAATTCTTCTAATAAAACTTTATGCCCTTGTGGTACATGATCAACCAAGGTCAATTGATATTCTTCAATATGTGTCGATTGTGGCAACCCGCCATCATTCACCACAATGGCGACATTATCAAGAGGACTAATTTTTATCAGGATAGGCTTGGGCATGATCATTCCTTGTATACATTTGAAGAGGGCTATAACGCTTAATTTTTTCAAGCGTTATAGCACTAAAGTTTTAAGATGTTGGTTTTAACTCGAAGCGTTGGATCTTGCCGACAATAACGGTGTAGCAAATGACAGCTGCAATTGCATGCACGCCTACATAAGTCAATGCAAGGTTAAAAGAACCAGTACTGGCCAAGACATATCCGATCACAATTGGGGTGACGATTCCTGCCGTATTACCAAACGCATTCATCATTCCACCAGATAGTCCGACCATTTCTTTTGGTGCAACGTCAGACATAACCGCCCAACCTAAAGAACCTACGCCTTTACCAAAGAAAGATAACGACATAAAGAACACGATGGCTGCTTGTGAATCAACGTAATTACACATAATGATCGAGGTTGAAACCAAGAATCCGACCACGATAGGAAGTTTTCTTGAAAAGCTTAAGCTGTAATTCATGCGAATTAATTTATCCGAAATTAACCCACCTAAAATCCCACCTACAAAGCCGCAGAGTGCAGGTGCCACTGCTGCAAAACCAGCTTCTAAAATGCTGAGATGTCTTTCTTTTACAAGATAAACAGGAAACCAAGTCAAGAAAAAATAAGTGAGCGTATTTACACAATATTGTCCAATAAAAATACCGAGCATCATGCGTGAAGAAAGTAATTGCTTGACCTTACTCCATGTGATTTTTTCTCTTTTAGTATTTTGGCTGTTTTCACCCATGTCGAGTAATGCACCTTCTGAAGCAATATATTTCACTTCTTCTGGGTTAACCGTTGGATGGGTAGTCGGGCTATAAATAACTTTTAGCCAGATAAAGGAAAGTAGAATTCCTAAACCACCCATGACCCAGAAAATAGATTGCCAATGTACGGTTGCAACAAGCCAACCCATGAGGGGGGCGAAAAGTACAGTGGAAAAATAAGAAGATGAGTTAAAAATGGCAGCAGCCGTTCCACGTTCTTTGGTAGGAAACCATGCAGCAGCAATTTTACTATTACCCGGGAAAGCTGGTGATTCAGATAATCCAACTAAAAATCTTAAAATAAATAGAGATGTAATGATGGTTGCTGTATCACCCAAAATATTGGTAAAGCCAATTAAGACTGTGAATAAAGACCACAAAAACAAGCTCCAGAAATATACACGGCGAGCACCGAACTTATCGAGTAACCAACCACCTGGAATTTGACCAATAACATAGGCCCATGCAAAGGCCGAGAAGATATATCCCATGGTAACCGAGTCGATGCCCAGTTCATGAGACATTGGTGTTGCAGCCATTGAAAGGGTTGCACGATCACCGTAATTAAAGGCCGTTACCAAAAAAATCATCGCTAAAATGTAATAGCGAGTTTTCGTATGTTTGGCTCTTTGCTGAGTCACTACAGCGATATTTGTTTGCAAATTATCCATATACAAACTCTTTTAATAATCGACCTATTTGCATATCCGTGAAATAGGTGACGTCATGTCAAATTCATCGATAGAATAGATGAGAAAACGGAATTTTGTATCTACTCTATAGTCCTAGTTCTAAAACCGCGTCTTTAGATGTATGACATCATATGATTAAAAATATTATTTTGGCAAGTAGCCCCGAAAAATAATTTTTATGCGAGTTTATATTGACAAGTCATATGATGTCTTATAAGTTTTATTTGTGAAAAATATATCAGTATGCCAAGGAGTATTTTAATGGCGACCTCTACACCTATCGTTAAATCAATTCGAGCAATTCCTGTTGCTGGACATGACAGCATGCTGCTCAATTTGAGTGGTGCTCATGGACCTTATTTCACTCGTAACATACTTATTATCGAAGATAACTCTGGAAATATTGGTGTTGGAGAAATTCCGGGTGGAGAAAAAATTCTAGCCACGTTAAATGATGCAAAAGCGTTGGTGGAAGGGCAACCTATTGGGGAATATAAGAATTTACTCAAAAAAATCCAGCAGACTTTTGCTGATCGCGATAGTGGTGGACGAGGGAACCAAACCTTTGATTTACGTACCACAATTCATGTAGTGACTGCCTATGAGTCAGCATTACTTGATCTGCTCGGTAAGCATTTAAATGTGAATGTTGCAAGTTTACTGGGTGAAGGGCAGCAACGTAGTGAAGTTGAGGTTTTAGGATATTTATTCTTTATTGGCGACCAAAAACAGACTTCTTTGGACTATGCGACAACACCTCAGCATACCCATGACTGGTACAAAGTTCGTCACGAAAAAGCATTAACACCTGATGCTGTACAGCGTTTGGCTGAAGCATCTTATGACCGATATGGCTTTAAAGACTTTAAGCTCAAAGGTGGGGTTTTGCACGGTGAACAAGAAGCTGAAGCCGTCACTACAATTGCACGCCGTTTTCCAGATGCCCGTGTTACGCTTGACCCAAATGGGGCATGGTTTTTAGATGAAGCTATTGCTTTGGGTAAACATCTTAAAGGTGTATTAGCCTATGCAGAAGATCCGTGTGGCGCAGAACAAGGTTATTCAAGCCGTGAAATTATGGCTGAGTTTAAGCGCGCTACAGGTTTGCCCACAGCGACCAATATGATTGCTACAGACTGGCGAGAAATGTCGCATAGCATTCAGTTGCAAGCGGTTGATATTCCTTTGGCTGATCCACATTTTTGGACTCTGGAAGGTTCGGTTCGAGTTTCTCAACTCTGTAATATGTACAACTTAACGTGGGGCTCTCATTCAAATAATCACTTTGATATTTCACTCGCCATGTTTACACACGTTGCAGCAGCAGCGGTAGGCAAAGTCACCGCAATTGATACACACTGGATTTGGCAAGAAGGTACAGATCAGCTGACTAAAGCACCGCTTGAAATTAAAGATGGTAAAATTCAAGTACCTACTGTACCAGGGCTTGGGGTTGAACTTGATTGGGATCGCATTAATCAGGCACATGAGTTATATAAACTTAAAGGTTTAGGTGCACGTAATGATGCCGATGCGATGCAATTTTTAATTCCAAACTGGTCGTTTAATAATAAAAAACCGTGTTTGGTTCGTTAGATTTAAATAAAACTTGTTTTTATTTTATGGCTGCTCTTATGGGCAGCTTTTTTATGCGTGTGCATAAATTTTAGATAATTTTTAACTTTTAAATATAAAACAAAAGCTTAGTTCTAATTTAATTTAGTTTTTATAGAAAAGTTTTATCTCTTTAAAAATTTTCAGTTTTCATCGAGAAAATATATTGATTAAAATAAAATTTATGATGTAAGATGTCTGACAACATAAATAGGTATGGATATTTTCTAATGGATGCTCTTGAGTTAAAAAACATTGTTTCTGATGGCCTTCTTTCTTTTCCGGTGACTGACTTTGACCAAAATGGGGACTTCAATAAATCTTCTTATGCAAAACGTCTTGAGTGGTTAGCACCTTATGGGGCAAGTGCTTTATTTGCTGCGGGTGGTACGGGTGAGTTTTTCTCGTTAACTGGAAATGAATATTCTGACGTGATTAAAACAGCAGTTGATACTTGTAAAGGCAGCGTACCGATTATTGCTGGGGCAGGTGGTCCGACACGACAAGCGATTGCACAAGCGAAAGAAGCAGAACGCTTAGGTGCTCACGGTATTTTATTAATGCCCCATTACCTCACTGAAGCAAGCCAAGAAGGATTAATCGAACACGTTAAGCAAGTATGTAACTCAGTAGACTTTGGCGTAATTTTTTATAACCGTAGCGTTTCAAAATTAAATCTCGATTCAATTCAAAAATTAACTGAGATGTGCCCGAACTTAATTGGTTTTAAGGATAGTTCTGGTCAAATCGACATGATGACAGCAGTGACTCAAACGATGGGTGATCGTTTGTCATATTTAGGTGGCCTGCCGACAGCAGAGGTTTTTGCAGCGCCTTATAAAGCTTTGGGTTGTCCAGTTTATTCATCGGCTGTATTTAACTTTATTCCAAAGACTGCCATGGAATTTTATAACGCACTTCGTAGCGATGACTTTGAAACAACCAATCGTTTGATCAAGGATTTCTTCTTGCCGCTTATTAAAATTCGTGATCGTAAATCAGGATATGCGGTAAGCATGATTAAAGCAGGTGCCAAAATTGTTGGGCATGATGCAGGTCCTGTACGTCCACCATTGAGTGATTTAACTCAAGCAGACTATGACGATCTAGCTGCCCTAATCGCAACATTAGGTCCGCAATAATTTTATGTGTTCAGGCATTGGAGACGAAACATGAGTAAAAATAATGGTCAGCAGTTTATTAATGGTCAACGTATTGCTGCAAATGCACCGAGCATAGAAAGTATTAATGCAAAAGACTATCAGCCAACGGGCTATGTATTTAGCCAAGCCACCCTTGAAGAAGTGGATCAAGCTGCTCAAGCTGCGCATAATGCTTTTTTAGTTTATAGCCAAACATCTCAAGAGCAACGTGCATCTTTTCTTGAAGAAATTGCTCGTCAAATTGAAGCATTAGGCGCGAACTTACAAGAAGTGGCTTCACTTGAAACAGGTTTGCCACTTGCCCGACTTCAAGGTGAAACAGGCCGTGTTACAGGCCAACTTCGACTGTTTGCTGAACTTTTACGTCGGGGTGATTTTTATGGTGCCCGCATAGATGTTGCATTGCCAGAACGTAAGCCTTTGCCGCGTGTTGATCTTCGCCAGTACAAAGTTGGGGTAGGTCCAGTTGCTGTTTTTGGCGCAAGTAATTTCCCACTTGCATTTTCAACCGCGGGTGGCGATACCGTAGCGGCTTTAGCAGCAGGCTGCCCGGTTGTGTTCAAAGCACACTCTGGCCATATGGCGACTGCCGAATTTGTGGCAGAAGCGATTGAAAAAGCAATTGAAGTTTGCAGCATGCCTAAGGGTACATTCAACATGATTTTTGGTGCTCGTGTTGGTGCAAACTTGGTGGAGCATCCATTGATTCAAGCAGCCGGTTTTACAGGTTCACTTGAGGGTGGAATGGCACTTTATAACCTTGCTCAGAGTCGTCCTCAGCCAATTCCATTTTTTGCTGAAATGTCGAGTGTTAATCCGGTTGTTGTGTTGCCACAGGCACTTGCATCACGTGGTGAACAAATCGCTCAAGAAACGGTTGCCTCATTTAATATGGGATGTGGCCAGTTCTGTACAAAACCGGGTTTAATTTTGGGTGTGAAAGGTCCTGAGTTTGATCGTTTTGTTGCAGCTTTAAGTGAAACGACTCAAAAATCTGTGCCTCAAGTCATGTTGAACGAAGGTACTTTAAAAAGCTATCGACAAGGGATTGATGCTCTAAAACGTGAGGCTGGCTTTGAGGTAATTGCAACTGGACAAGAACCTGAGCTAGTTTCTCAAGCAAAAGCACACCTATTTAAAGCAGATCAATCGGTTTTATTATCGGGCAATCCAAAACTTCAGCATGAAGTGTTTGGACCGATGTCGATTGTGATTGCTGTAGAAGATGAGGCAACCTTATTAAAAGGAATTGACGCTTTAGGTGGGCAGCTCACGGCAACTATTATTGGTGATGACGCTGAATTATCTCAGGCTGGTACACTTCTTCATTTACTCACAGGCAAAGCCGGTCGTGTTCTATTTAATGGCTTCCCGACAGGAGTTGAAGTGTCTGATGCTATGGTGCATGGTGGTCCGTTCCCTGCAACGAGTGATGCTCGTGGAACTTCGGTAGGCACAGGTGCAATTGAACGTTTCTTACGCCCTGTCTGTTTTCAAAATACACCACAAGTGTTATTACCCGATGCATTAAAAGACAGTAATCCATTGCAAATTACTCGTTTGGTCAATGGACAGCTGAGTCAGGCTACGATTTAATAAGATTGTGCAGCTCAATTAAAGGTATTGAGCTGCATATTATTTAAGCCATTTAGTTTGATGTAACTGTCTAAATAAGCACAAGTTACTCACTTTTTAAAATATATGCGTGAGATTAATGAACCATATAAAACAATTTAATTTTAAGAACTTAGGACGGTGAAAAGCGAATATGACTATCGTGTAAGATTATAGTAAAATGAATTTCCTAATTTTTTCAACATCTCATGAGTTCTTCAGATTATGTCTAGTGCAATTAAACCTAGATCAACAAAAAAACTAAGCCAGATTATTGTAGAACAACTGATCGAGAAAATTCAGTCTGGAGATTTTCAGGTTGGAGAGAAAATTCCAACAGAATTAGAATTAATTGAAACCTTTGAAGTTAGCCGCTCTGTCATTCGTGAAGCAATTACTGAATTGCGTTCTCTGGGCTTTGTTGAAACTCGTCACGGGATTGGTACTTTTGTAAAAGAGCAAACCATTGAGCAGAATTTTTTACTGTCTAATGCCAGTCTAGAAACCATTAACGATATTGTCTCTTTACTGGAGCTTAGGATTAGCCTTGAGTCTGAAGCAGTCTTTTTAGCATCAGAGCGTCGTAAACAAATCCACATCGATAAAATGAAAGCTGCGCTTGAAGACTTTGAACGTCATATTTCATCAGATGCAAATGATGGTACGGTAAAAGCGGATTATGATTTTCATATTGCCATTGCCGAAGCTTCTGAAAACCAATATTTCGTTGATTTTTTAAAGTACCTTGGCGAAAAGATTATTCCGCGTGCACGACTTAAATCTATTGAGCAAAGTCCAGAAAACCGTGAAGAATATTTAAAAGCGGTTCATCATGATCATGTCAATATTTATAACGCGATTGTTGATCAAGATGGTTTATTGGCTCGACAAATGATGCGTGCTCATCTGTCTAAAAGTATTAAAAAGTTTAAGCAGTAAAGCTTGAGCTAAGATTAGGCAGAGTAAGATAAAAAGAGAGCTTATAGAAGCTCTCTTTTAATTTGATAGGGTTGTTATTTACAGCTAAAGTTTTCAGCTTTTTCGCTATCACCTTGACCATTGTAACGGGCAATCAGTGGGTAAGGGCAAAGTGGGCGGGTACGGTCTGGCGCCCAGTTTTGCGGAAGTTCAGTATTCACTTGACCACTTGGGTTACCTGCGCCGCGTGCAGTTGCAATGATTTTGTCAGGTGCTTGCCCATATTCGACCCAGTTAACTAAAGCAGTCAATGCATCAAACTGGTCGGTCGCAATACCATCACGGGTATGGTTCATGCCCGGAACTCTAAAGAAACGTGCAAATTCAGGCGCTGTACCTTTTGCATCATTTTTATAGTGTTGGAGTAGTTGATCATACCAATTTTGGGTGTCATCGACAGAGAAAACACCGTCAGCTGTGCCTTGTACCACAATCATTTTTCCACCGTGGTTGCGCAGTTTATCCAGATTAAGTTCATCGGGCGGCATCATAAAAGACATGGAGCTTTCGGTGTACAGCTCGTTGGTTGCCGATAGTTTTAGATAATCAGTATCAAAATTATAATTAAAGGCAAATTGTCTAGAGTTTTGAACTACAGTTGGATCTGGCGGAACCTGAAAAAGAATGCCGACTGCAACAGGGTCACGCGCTGTTCCAACCGAAGATTCAAATTTCCAGCTTGCCCAGTTACTGCCGACTAAACCTGGGTCGAAAGGCTGGGTTGCATACAGAGCTTGTCCAGCAGAGTTTACAGGGCCACGGTAAATGTTGGCTAGAACATCAATTTGTTCGGTACTTAGGCAGGTGCCATCTCTTGTACTTGAACAAACAGGTACATGTTGGTGAATATTAAAAGCAATACGGCAAGCCTCAACATCTTGAACGAGTCCATCTGCAACACCATCTAAGGCATCGCATCGATCTAAAATTGCTTTCGCTAATACTTTGCGTTCTGAAAGAGTGAGGGCGGTACTTAAGTCATTTTCATCTGTTGCGACACGACGAAGCTGTTGTGCTGTATAAAGTTGTGCTGCGGCTGCTCGAGGCAAATGGAAACCCGGTGTGCTTGCTAAAATTCCATCATATTGGTCGCCCAAACGAGTTGCTGCAATCATGGCGTGGCGACCACCATTAGATGTACCACCGGCATAGGAGCGGTCAGGCAATTTACCATACGCTGTTTTAATCAAATTTTTTGCCATAGGCGTGAGTTTGGTAATAGCGCCATATCCATAGTCAACTCTGGCTTGAGGGTCTAAACCAAACATGGGGTTTTGTGAAGCGTTATGTCCAGCATCGGAAGAAATGACAGCAAAACCGTCATGTAGGGCATTGGTGAGCGGACCACCACTGCCAACCTGACCTGTTGCAGGCACTAGATTGCCATCGGTTCCACCATTGCCTTGATAGAGAAAACGGCCATTCCAGTTAACGGGTAAGCGCATTTCAAAACCAATTTGATAGGTTTGTCCATCAACAGGGCTTACACGTTGGTCCATATAGCCTTTAACTAAACAATGTGCACCAATCGGTTTGTTGGCTACAGTCAATATACCCGCCTCTTGAAGCGTGGATGAGCTAATCACAGTATTGTTATATTGAAATCTGGTCAGATCTGAACAGCTTCCATTTAATTTTGCACCAACCGCAGGAGTAAGTTGTGGAGGTGTTTGAGGTAATGAGGTTGTACTGTCATTGTCATTACCACAACCAGTCAATACTGCCGCAATCGCAAGCAATACGGTAGATTGTGTCCAAAGACGCTTTTTGTTTTCATTCATTTATAAATATCCTTATTTTATGAAGGTTGATGGATTTAATCTAAAACCAGAAAATTAGCTGTACTTCGTGCAATCATTTTGTTGTTTTGCCAAGCTTCGCTTTCAAGGTTCAGTACGGTTTTTCCTTGTTTAATAAAGCGGCATTTTGTAATGACTTCGCCCACAGCACAGGGCCTTAAAAAGTCCATGGTTAAATTAATGGTGGTTGCTGGTTTACGGTCATTTGCCAGAAACGCAAAAAGCCCCATCACATCGTCAAGCATCGCGCAAATCATGCCGCCTTCAACCGTACCGCGCGGGTTGGTAAAGCTTTCTAGCGCCGTGTAGTAGATGGTGAGTTCAGTGTTTTTTTCATTCCAATGAATATTGTGACCGCCTAAATGGTGATGAATTGGCGGTAAGTGTTCTAAAGTTTTTTGATCCATAATGAAGGGTCCATCCTTTTGTAAGTGTTATAAAAATTATTATTTCAGGGTATAGGCATCATAAATAACCGCTTTGCCCAAACGCATTGCACTGCCTACAGCAACGGTCTGGTTCAGCCAAGAATATTTAGGTGAGCTGGTTTCAAACTGCATGGTAATTTTGAAATAGTAGTTTTTCGGGTCGACATCTTTGCCTTGGGCGAGCTGTTTTAGCGTTTCTGCCGAGCCATGTCGGTAACCTTTGGTTTGAAGATAAATGAGTGCACCGTCATCGGTTTCTAATAAATATCGCGTATCAATAATGGCTAGTCCTTTACTGTCGACAATTTGCCAATCTGCACCATTATTTAAAATGCGGCCCTTAAAGGATTTGCCTTCGAATGTCCCACCTGTAATAGGAATAATTCGGCGTTTACCTGCGTCACTGGTGGTGCCTAATTCCCAAACAGGCGCATTCAGATCCACACTAAATTTTGCTAAAGGCTCAAGCTGAATAGGTGGCGGGCTATATTGCGTCTCGGCGTGAGTTAGGGCAATGAAACTAAATCCGTAGAGTAGCGTTACAACTTTCTTCATGATGAATGTCCCTAAATAAAAAGAGGTTCTATGCACAGCAGAACCTCTTGTTTTGAATTATTTAAATTTCCATGTGTAATCGATGTTGATACGGGTTTCGTTTACAGGTTTGATGTTGGCTGTAGAGAGCATGTTGTTGTCATAGATTGCATAGCGCGCGCGGAGCCCTAAATTTTTTAACCAGCCACTTTGAACGGTATAGCCTAAATCAAAGTCTGTTTCGCGTTCTTTTAGATTGGTTCCACCTAAGTTGGGTGCATAAATATTGTGACCTGTGGTGTAACGGGTCATGAAACGTAAACCCGGAACATAATCTTTAAAGTCATATTCATAGCGGAAGCTGTAGGCTTTCTCTTTTGGATTTAAAAACTCACCCGGCCATGTATCAATGAGAAGTCCGGTTTCACCTCCAGTCAAATACGGAAATGCAGTGTCGCCGTGATGTTGGAAGGTACCAAAAATAAACTTATGGTTTTGATGTTTGAGTTCGAAATGCGCATGATAAAGATCATTATCGACTAAACCTGCTTTTGCTTGACCGTCATCGCGGCTGCGGTAGTAGCGTAATTGCGAACTAAGATTAGTAGTGTCATTAATTTTATGTTGATGTAAGGCACCAACCATGGTTTGGTTATAAAGATCATCAACATCCATATAGAACGCTGTGAGCTTGATTGCTGGATCAAGCTGATAGTTTCCACCTAAATAATAGAGCCCGTCAGTTTCGGCACCTTTAAATCGCCCATTTACGCCTGAAATTTTAATTTTTTCATAGTTGGTCGAATCACGATGATTCACTTTATCGAGATAGGCTGCCTGTAAATCAAAATCTTTAATATCTTTACTGGTCAGTGAAATTCCTCGATAAGTTTGAGGTAACAAGCGAGCAGGTGAAGCCACTAAAACTGGGTTCATCGGCATTAGCGTACCTATGCGCAGTTCGGTCTGGCTCATTTTCGCTTTTGCTGTGACCCCAATTTCGCCATAAGAGTCAGCAGGTTCATTGGTGCGTGTGTCTCTAGGTAAGTTACCTGTACCTCCGTGCTCGGCATCGGCATCAAGTTTAAAACCCGCCGTTGCAAGTACATCCAGCCCAAAACCGACAGTCCCTTCGGTATAACCTGAATTGGCTTTAAGAATAAACCCTTGTGTCCAGTCCTTGGCGGCAGGGTAAGCGGATTGCTCTTGGTAGTCGCGGTCAAAATAGAAATTTCGCGTGGTGAGTTCTACTGAACTGTTGTCAATAAAACTGCCCGCGCAGACTGAACTAGAGAGCATGAGGGTAGAGTACATCCATAATTTCGACATAGCATTTCTTCCTGAAATATCATTTCTTGTTTTTAACAAGGCATGGTTGTTATGTCCGCCTTGTCTGGTTTTTAAATCGAATTATTTTCCGAGCAGTTCTCGGGCGACGATTTCTTTCATAATTTCATTGGTTCCCCCATAAATTTT
Source organism: Acinetobacter sp. IK31 (assembly GCF_035615195.1). Lineage (NCBI taxonomy): Bacteria > Pseudomonadati > Pseudomonadota > Gammaproteobacteria > Moraxellales > Moraxellaceae > Acinetobacter > Acinetobacter sp. IK31. The sequence continues at coordinate 24,248 of NZ_JANBOB010000015.1, forward strand.
TTGTACCCGTGCATCCACAAAAAAGCGTGAAATCGGATATTCCTGCATGTAACCGTAGCCACCAAAAAGCTGAAGTAACTGATCAATCACTTCACATTGGATATCGGTGATAAAGCATTTCAATGCTGCAACCTGAGTCACACTTAACTGGTGTTGTTGATACAGCGCTGCACATTGGTCTACAAAAGCTTGGGCAGCTTTGGCTTTGATTTGTGCATTTGCGAGCACAAACCGCGTGTTTTGCATTTGGCTTAAAGGTTGTCCGAAAGCTTTACGCTCCATCACATAGTCTTTGGTAATTTCGATGGCCCCCAAAATGGACCCCAAAGCCATCATAGAAATACTTAAACGTTCGCGCGGTAACTCTTGCATTAAATAAGCAAAGCCTTGTCCTTCTTCACCTAAACGCTGGGTTGCTGGAACATAGACATCATCAAAAAACAGTTCGGCTGTATCTTGAGCGTGTAGTCCGATTTTTTGTAAAGACCGGCCTTTTTTAACGCCGTCTAAAGCAGCATCGACTAAAAAAATCGAAATACCTTTTGCTTTGGCTTGAGGATCAGTTTTCGCTACCAAAACGATCAGGTCGGCATGCAAACCATTTGAGATAAAGGTTTTTGAACCATTCACACGGTAGTGGTCATTTTCTAAAATGGCTTGAGTGCGTATGGCCTGTAAGTCTGAACCAGCATTGGCTTCGGTCATGGCAATTGCAGTGACGACTTCGCCTGTCACCATTTTGGGTAACCAATAGCGTTTTTGCGCTTCGGACCCGATATTTTGCAGGTAAGGAGAGACCAATTCGTTTTGCCCTCCAATGGCAACCGCCAAAGATGCAAAGCCAGCTTGAGCCGTTTCTTGAACCAGCATGAGGGAATAATGAACAGGAGCGCCATAGCCGCCATATTCTTCAGGCACATCTACGCACAAAAAGCCATTTTCCCCAAGACGAAGCCATAGATCACGTGGGATCAGGCCATCGTGTTCCCACTGTTCATAATACGGAGCAACCTGTTCTTTTAAGAACCTGCGGTAACTGTCCCGAAATAGTTCAAATTCTGTATCGTGTGGCATGTTGAACCTTTTTTTAGGCAAAAGTGAGGCTAAGGCCCAAACCGAAGTTTGAGCTTCCTTTTTTTAATTCAATTGCTTATTGCTTTAAGGTGGGTACTCGAATAATCAGCGGGTTTTCGGCCTGCTTTTGATAAAGTTCATCAATTAAGGCAGCACGACGTTTAGTAATATTGCTTTGATTGAGGTTGCCTTTATCGGTCACTTCGCCTGCATCGAGTTGAGGTGGTTCAGTCATTAAATAAAGCATTGAGACTGTATTTGAACTGCCAGTCGCATCTTTATTAAAAGTCGTTAAAAATTGACGGAACCATTGCTGAACTTTAGGGTGCTGTAATATCTCTGCTGACGAATGCTCACCAAGTTTAAGACCTGCATATTGAGCACAAGCTTCTAATTTTGGAAAAATCAGAAAGCCTACGGCATTGAGGTTTGAACCAGTAATACAGACATCTTGAACCAGTAAATTACCTTGAATGAGCACTTTGTTGCGAATCGTGCCGACATTGACGAAAGTACCCGTATTGAGTTTAAAGTCTTCGGCAATGCGTCCGTCGTACATGAGGCCTTTAGTTGGATCATTTACATCGACCAAACGAACGGCATCGCCAGTGTGGAAAAAGCCTTCATCGTCAAAAACAGTGCTTTGCTGGTCTGCTTTTAAACGCCAATAACCTTTCATGACATGTTTGCCACGAACACAAAACTCAAGTTTGTCACCACATGGAACTAATTTAATTTCGCATCCCGGAGCAGGGTAGCCAATAAAGCCAGCCATCACGCGTGGGCCGGTTGTGAAAGCACAAGATGGTGCAGTTTCAGTCATGCCCAATCCGCTCATAATGCGAATTTTTTCTCCGCAATGTTGCTGAGCAATTTTATCGAGTCTGTTCCAGCCAGCTTCTGAAAGCGCTGCGCCTGCAAAGAATAAAATTTTAACTTTGGCAAAAAAGCGGTCTCTTAACTCTTCATCTTGTTCTAAAGCTTCGGTGAGTTCTTCCCAACCTTTTGGCACATTTAAATAAACTGTCGGAGAAATTTCTTTGAGGTTACGAATGGTTTCGTCAAATTTTCCTGCAACGGGTTTGCCATCATCAATGTAAATCGTACCGCCGTTATAGAGCGCGATGCCGACATTATGACTGCCTCCAAATGTATGGTGCCAAGATAACCAATCGAGTAGGACAGGTGGTGTTTCTTCAAATTCAGGGAAAGTCTGCAATAGCATTTGCTGATTAACACACAACATTAAATGCGTGGTCGGCACAGCTTTAGGTAGTTTGGTTGAACCTGATGTAAACAAGAATTTGGCAATTTGGTTTTCATCAAGGGTTTGATAAAACTCTTGAACATTTGAAACAGGCGTATCTAACAACGATTGAAAAGACGTGCAGATCTGATTGCCCACAAGACCTTTGTTGGTCACCACTTCAATGTCTGAGGTAATACAGGCCTGAATCCCTTTGGCAAATGCTTGACCGTCGCTAGCATAGACCATGCCTGGGGTGAGCACTTCAAACACATGTTTGAGTTTGCCAAAATCTTGAGAAATAAGAGAGTAGGCTGGTGAAATTGCTGAAAAAGGTACACCTGCCAGCATTGCACCCATAGAGAGTGTTAAATGTTCGAGATCATTGCCACTCAAAATGACGAGTGGTCTTTCTTGGCTTAAATTACGTTCATGTAAAGCCTGAGCAATATGCCATGCGCGTTGTAAAACTTCTGCATAACTCAGTTTGACCCATTCACCTTGAGCATTGCGTTTTGCTGCAAAAATATGGTCTGGTTTGGTTTGTGCAAAATGAATTAACCGATCTGTCAGTTTTTGTGGATACGGTTTTAATTGCTCTTTTGGGCTGATATAGAGCGTGTCATCTTTATGGTGATAATGAATATCATGTTGCCCTAATTTTACGAACCGTTCGCGGTCTTGTGATTGAGTGGCATTCATTTGCATTTCTTTCACTCCATGGAAAGCGCATCACTGCGCTTTATCTTTTTGCATCATGCAATTTTTATTTAATATGTCGTTGTCTGCATTAGCCGACTAAATCGGGTAATGACGTGATTGAGTTTGAATGGTGATCCAACGCAGTTCGGTAAATTCACCAATAGAGGCTTTACTACCAAATCGTCCATAACCACTCGATTTTGTTCCGCCAAATGGCATTTGAGCTTCGTCATGCACGGTTGCGCCGTTAATGTGACAAATACCAGAATCAATCTGTTTAGCCACTTCCAATGCCTGCGAAATATTCTGGCTAAACACTGCCGAAGAAAGACCGAACTCGCTGTCATTTGCCAGTGCTACACCTTCTTCAACGGTTGAAAAACGTTGAACTGTGCAGACAGGCCCAAATGATTCTTCGCGGTAAAGCAACATGTCAGGTTTAATATTGAGCACCAGCGTCGGTTGCATGGTAGTGTCTTCAATATGAATGCCTAACGGTAAGTCGGCACCTTTGTTTTGGGCATCTTCAAGCAAATGCTGAATACGGTTTGCGGCACGGCGGCTTTCTAAAACACCGAGTGCATTTTCTTTCGAGGTTGGGTTACCCGCCTGAATAGAACGTGTTTTCTCAATGAGCTTTTCAATAAACTGGTCGGCAATTTTGTCTTGAACCAAAACACGTTCGGTCGACATACAGATTTGACCTTGATTAAAGAACGCTCCAAAAGCGACTGCATTTACAGCTTCATTAATATCGGCCTCATTTAAAACCACAACAGGGGCTTTACCACCCAATTCGAGTAAAACAGGTTTTAAATATTGAGCAGCAGTTTCAGCAATGATTTTTCCGACTTTGGTTGAACCCGTAAAATTAATGCGTTTCACGGCTGGATGCGACACTAATCGTTCAACAATTTTTGGCGCATCTTCGGCTGCGTGGGTAATCACATTCACCACGCCTTCGCCAAGACCTGCTTCGTGTAACACTTCTCCAATTAGACGATGTGTTGTAGGACACGCTTCCGATGCTTTTAACACCACCGTGTTACCACAAGCTAAAGGCATGGCAAGCGCACGTGTTGCTAAAATGACAGGTGCATTCCAAGGTGCTATCCCAACAATAACACCGCAAGGAACCCGTACACCCATCGCAAGATTACCGGGTACATCTGACGGAATTAAGCTTCCATCAATTTGTGTGGTCATTGCCGCTGCTTCACGTAACATGTTTGCAGCAAGGTGAACGTTAAACCCATACCATGTCGCAGTTGAACCTGTTTCTTGCATTCCGGTTTCAATGAATTGCTCGGTCTTTTGGTCCATTAAATCGGCTGCTTTTAACAAACGTAAACGGCGTTCGGTAGGCGAGAGCTTCGACCATACTTTAAAAGCTTGTTGCGCCGATTCGATTGCACGATCAACATCTTCCAAGGTTGCAGCAGCAGCTTTGCTTGCCACAGATCCATCAATGGGGCTAATACGCTCAAAAGTTGCCTGATTTGACGCATCAACAGATTGACCGTGAATAAGTAACTGTACATTTTGCATGGGTTGTGTCCTTACATTGCCATTAAAGAATCAAAAGTTAACCAGTACGTTTATAGCTCTGTAAACCCGGTTTAATTGATTTTTCATCTAAAAATTGTTTCAAACCTTCTTGGCGACCGTTTTCAGTATCACGATGGATACATTGATCTAACTTGGCATATAAATAGTCTTCGTTTTGATCCCATGTTAGTTCACGACAACGTTTAAAGCCATTTTTAGCAGTACGAAGCACTACAGGGTTTTTCTCAAGTAGGCAATTTGCAAGCTCAGTTACTTCTGCTTTTAGCTGTTCAAGCGGTACGCTTTTATTCACAAGTCCCATGTTTTCGGCTTCTTTACCACTAAAGGTTTTACCCGTCATGATGTAGTACAAAGCTGCACGGTGACCCACTGTATCTGCCATTGCTTTGCTTACAAGGTTGCCCGGTGGGATACCCCAGTTAATTTCAGATAAACCAAAGGTTGCTTCATCTGCTGCAATCGCTAGGTCACAAGCCACTAATGGTGAGAAACCGCCTCCAAAGCACCAGCCGTTAACCATTGCAATGGTTGGTTTTGAATACATACGAAGAAGTTGCCACTGCCAACGGCATGAGTCACGGCGAATACGTTCTTGATAAATTTCAGGCTGAGTGTCGACTTCGCGGAAATATTCTTTCAAGTCCATGCCAGCTGTCCAAGAGTCACCCGCACCAGTTAACACTAAAACACGCGCATCTTGATCAAGTTCTATGGCTTCAAGCACATCAATCATTTCACGATTGAGTGTAGGGCTCATGGCATTTTTCTTTTCTGGGCGGTTTAGTGTAACCCAGGCAATTCCATCTTCAACTTTAACATCTACGGTTTCCCAGCGATTTTCATAAGTCATCTTCATACTCCTTGAATGATTTTGTGATGTTCTGGGATTTAATTTAATATCAGTTAAACTTACATTCAAGTCTTTTTTCTAAAATTTAATAATTATTTTATAAATATATGTAATTTAAATAAAAATTAATTTAATAAACAATTTAACATAAAAATATGTTGATTTTTTAGTAAGTTTAACTGATATTTTTGGTGTGTTTAAACAACAATACACAAAGGGCTAAATGGAACGACTAGTCAATAAAGGACAACACAATGGAAAAGATATTAGGACAGTCTGCAAGGGCAAAGATTACGTTACTACTTTGTTTTGCAATCGCAATTTTTGAAGGTTTTGATCTTCAATCAATGGGGGTAGCCGCTCCACGAATGCGGGCTGAGTTTATGTTGGATAATGGCCAGATGGCATGGGCATTTAGTGCTGCAATTTTAGGAACACTACCAGGTGCCATATTAGGCGGCAGATTTGCAGATATTATTGGGCGTAAGAAAATTCTGATTTTTAGTATTCTGCTTTTTGGAATTATGTCTTTGCTAACGGCCTATGCTGCCAACTTTAGTTTGTTATTGCTCATTCGTTTTTGTACGGGTTTGGGAATGGGCGGGGCACTTCCGATGATGATTACTCTTGCCTCTGAAGCTGTAACTGACCAGCACAAGGGCAAAGCGGTAAGTGTCATGTATAGCGGCATTCCTTTCGGTGGCTTGCTGACTTCTGTGGTTGCCATGTCGTTGGCAGGCGATGCAGAGTGGCGTCATATTTTCTATATTGGTGGTATTGCGCCTATTTTGTTAATTCCACTCATCATGCGCTTTTTACCTGAGTCAAATGATTACCTGCAACGTAAAGTTCAAGCGCAAAAAACCACACCATTCTTTGAAGTTCTATTTGCCAAAGAACGTCGTATGTCGACTATTCAGCTTTGGGTGAGTTTTTTCTGTACCTTAGTGGTGTTGTACTTCTTGTTGAACTGGTTACCGTTACTCATGGGTGCGCAAGGCTTATCGAAATTACAGGCAAACTATGTGCAGATGGGCTACAACGTTGGCGGAATTTTAGGTTCAATCTTAATGGGTGTATTGCTTGATAAAATACGCATGAGTTTTGTGATTAAGCTGATTTATCTAGGCATTTTATTCTCACTTTGTTGCTTGGCAATTTCTCCAACCGTTGCATTGCTGGCACTTTCGGCAGTCGGCTGTGGTTTATTCATTGTGGGTGGACAATCGGCATTGTACGGTTTAGCCGCAATGTATTATCCGACCGAAATGCGTGGAACCGGAGTGGGCGCGGCGGTTGCAATTGGGCGTATTGGTTCTTTTGCAGGACCGTTAATGGCTGGTTTTTTACTCTCACTTGGACAAAGCTCGACCATTGTGATTGGTTCAAGCATTCCTGTGATCTTAATTGCAGCGATCTCTGCATTACTTCTTGTCAAAAAACCTAAACAGCCTGTACATTTAGTACAAAGCTCAGGTGCTCGCTAAGTTTTAACGAAAGTATGGGGTGATTACCTCATACTTTCATTACAGATTTTCTTATGATGAATGAAAGGTTATGGTACGTTCAAATTTAGTTCAGAAAAAAATAGAAGATGAGCCTAAGTTAAGTTACATGATTGCTCGTGTTGACCGAATTATTAGTAAACATTTAACCGAACATTTAAAAGAGCTTAAAATTACCTTGCCGCAATTTACGGCACTTTCTGTTTTAGCTTCAAAAAGTAACGTATCTAATGCCAAGCTTGCTGAACGCTCTTTCATAAAGCCACAATCTGCCAATAAAATTTTGCAAGATTTACTGGTTAATGGCTGGATTGAAAAGAAACCTGACCCAACCCATGGCCGCCGTATTTTAATTACACTCACCGAAAGTGGTGTTGAAAAACTCAATAAATGCAATGAAGTTGTATCCAAAGTTGAAGAGAAAATGCTTGAAGGCATTGATATCAATTTGGCTTATTTAATTCGTAATAATCTCGATATTATGGTGAATAATCTTAAAGGCCTTTGATCGAATGGAGTTTGCAATCTAATCGTTTAAAGTCTATAGAAATGCTTAAGCACTGATTCACACAGAAAATTTATTTCATTTTGCAAATGAACTTGCTAGCATCGAAGTGACGTTTTTGGTGATGTGTGGCAGCAAATGTCTTCAGGACAACAAGTTTTACTTAAATTAAGAAAAATGATTATTTCAGGGGAACTTGAGGGTGGTGCCAGAATTGCCGAGATTCCCACTGCCGAGTTACTTGGAGTTTCGAGGCAGCCTGTTCGTATTGCATTTAGGTTGCTTGAACAAGAAGGTCTTCTCCTTAAAAACCCAACTCGTGGCTACACCGTCCGTGAAATTTCAGAACAACTGGTTCATGACGCACTCGAAGTTCGAGGCGTACTTGAAGGATTGGCTGCAAAGACTCTGGCAGAACAAGGCTTAAGTGAAGAGCAGAAAAAGACCCTTCAACATTGCATTCAAGAAACCGAAAAACTCTTTAATGAAAAAGACGAGTTTGGTGATGTTGAACTGGAACGTTATCACCATTTTAACGTCATTTTTCATGACACGATTATTGAGGGCGCGCAAAATGTTGCGCTCATACAAGCTTTAGCAAAAAACAATCAATTGCCGATGGCTTCAGCCCAAGCCATTACCTATGATGAGAAGCAAGCTTTGTCGGAATATCGCCGTTTGCACTATGCACATTTACAGCATTGTTCAATTTTTGATGCGTTGGTACATCGACAGGCAGGGCGAGCTGAAACCTTAATGCGTGAGCACAGTAGTGTTGTAATTTTAGGTGAAACCCTAAAAAGTGTTTTAAACGCTTAAATGGAATAAGTTCCTTTATTTTTGAATAAAGGAACTTAACTATTAAAGCTCAATCACAAGATTTTTGGTTTTTGCACGAGAACAGCAGGGCGTAAACTGATCGTTCAGCGCATGTTCATCTTCAGTCATAAACATATCGCGATGATCTGGTGTGCCTTCTACAACGCGGGTAATACACGTACCGCAAATACCTTGCTCACACGAAACAGGAATATCAAAGCCATTTGCAATTAATGCTTCAGTAGCAGTTTGTTCTGGCAATACTTCAATTCTGCGGCCCGTACCTTTAACTTCAATAGTAAATACTTCGTTGTTTGAAGTATCTGCTTTTTGAGCGACAAAGTGCTCTTGATGTAATTGCTCGCTATGCCAATTCGCTTGCTCGGCCGAGTTCATCACAAATTGCATGAAACCTGTAGGGCCACACACATAGAGGTGTTTTTCAGGTGAAGCTTGGCTTAAAACCTTTGCCATATTACATTCGGTGTCTGGCTGATCTTGAATATGAAAATGGACATGATCACCAAAGTGCTCAGTTAAATTGCCATAGAAGGCAATCATTTCATGGCTACGAACAAAGTAATGTAATTCAAAAGGGATATTGGCCGATTTAAGGCGATAGGCCATCGATAAAATGGGGGTAATGCCAATACCACCAGCAAATAAAACCGCCTGCTTGGTTTGAGGATGAATCTCAAATAAATTACGTGGTTCACCAATTTTTAAATAGTCGCCTTCACGATATTCAGTATGGATACAGCGTGACCCACCACGTGAATTGGCATCATGTAAAACACCAATCACATAACGATGTTTTTCACTACAACAGTTTGAAATTGAATATTGACGGGTTAGACCGTTTTTAAGATGCACATCAATATGGGCACCTGCTTCAAAATTCGGTAGCTCTGTACCATTTGCTGCAATCAGTTCAAAGGCACGAATGGTCGGGGTGAGCTGGTGAATTTTTTGAATAATAACGTCCATGTTCATGCTCCTTTAAATAATCCGAATGTTTGGAAACTTTTGTGCGGATGTTTCAGGAGGCGTTTTATTTTCTTCGGCAAGTAGTCGCTCAATCACCTTACGAGACTGTACACCGCCTGCGTCGATATTGAGCATCAGTAACTTGCGATGTGGATTATTCAAAATATTTTGCTGCTGTTGCTCCAGCATTTCTAAATCTTCAGTAAAGATTTTGCCTTGGCCTTCACGAATTTGGTCAGTGAGTTCAGCATTGTCCGGTTGGAAATTACGTGCCATTCCCCAGAAATACCAATGTGAGGTTTCAGTTTCTGGTGTAATAAAGTCCACAACAATTGAAGAAACTTTTTTGTCATTTGGCGCGTTATAACCGCCGTGTCCAGCATGTGCTACACCGACTTCAATATGCACATTGCTTGGGGCAAAAAAATGACAACGTTGCCAACGGTCAACTGGCACATCATCTGCCAAATGATTGCCGCGCAGGGCCATTTGCCAAAATGGTGGTGCGATCACATTTTCCATGTAACGCTCGGTAATGACGTGGTCACCATCTACTTTCGTCACTGGCAATGATTCATCAATCTCTTTTTGACCAATACTGCTTGAGTGAACATAGGTCTCGTGGGTTAAATCCATAAGGTTATCGACCATGAGGCGATAGTCGCATTGAATATGGAACAGGCCTCCGCCATAGCTCCATTCAGGATGATCTGCCCATTCTAAAGTTGGGAGTTTTGATTCATCTGCTAATGTTTTTTCACCCAGCCATATCCAAATAAAACCGAACTTTTCAACAACTGCATAGGCCTTATTGCAAGGAAAACCATTTGTACGTTGGGCTGGCATTGAAACAGTTTTTCCATCACAGCCCATCACTAAACCATGATAACCACACACGAGGTTGCCATCTTCTACATAGCCAAGTGAAAGTGGGGCACCGCGATGGGGGCAAAAATCTTCAACGGCTGCAACTTGATTTTCTTTACCACGGTAAAAAACAATTTTTTCACCACAGATGGTGCGACCTAGCGGTTTGTCTTGGATTTCTTCTGGGCGGCAGGCTACATACCAAGCATTTTTAATAAACATTTGTGACGACTCCTTATCACTTATTGGATCCAATTTATAATAAATAAAAATATTGGTCAATTGGCAAGCAGTATATTTTTAAAAAATATTGTTCTTCATGGTTGTTGTTTTTGTATATTTTTAAATAGTTTTAAAGATTTTTTGATTATTTTGAATTTTAGGGATGTACTTTTTGTTGGTTTTTAATTGGATCCATAATAGCTTCATTTAAAACCATTATGGATGGTGAAGATTTAAAAGTTAAACGTGTAATGAAGCATCATGCGCTGTTCATCCAGACTTTTACCGTGTTTAGTGTCGTAGTTAATATTTAAGAAAAGAAATTTAAGATTTTTAACCCAGGCATTCAGGTCATATTGAATCAACACATCACTTTCTTGCTCAAAATCATTTTGATTCATGGTTTGAAATGAATCACCATAAATATATTTATAGGTAATTTTTAAACCTTTGATGTAGTCTTTAAAGTCATACGAAGCAACGAAATGATAAGACTTTTCATCTGCTTTGGTAAACGCGCCTAAGGTCCAGTTCACCATATGGGGGATGGGTATATTGTCGAGTTTTGGAATGCCATCTTTGCCAAAGTTTTCTTGGTAGCCAATTCCAGTTGTAAAGTTTCCATATTTGATAAAATGCATGGCGCCCACAGATGTATTGTCATATTCACCAAGTTTTGACTTGCCGACATCGTCGTGGCGAAACACCCGTAATTTTGTGGTGTGCTGTTTTGTCCATTGATAATCAAAAGCAAAGTAGCTTTGATTAATCAGGTCGGTTAAGTAACCATTATAAAATTTCCAATGGTACCTAGGTGTTTTGCCATCCCATTGGAAAAAGTAAAGCCCATCGGATTCATTTTTCGAGATTGCGAGTTTGTGGTAGTCCTCCTCATTTTTTGGAGAATAACGGTTAATCAAACCCAACTCGAAATTTTGTTGCGGTGTCTTATATTTTAATTCCAAGCCTTTGTAGTTCACTCGTAATTGATGTGTGTCGACTTGTGGGGTAAGTGGTGAGTCGGGAATAATTTCACCTATATTTATCCGAAAGTTTTGATATTCAACTCCAGCTCCTAAGCCATATTTAACGTAGTCCTGCGCTTGTTTTTTAGTAGTGGTGTCAAAGGGTATGACCGTATCATTGGTGTGTTGATCGGTACTTAAGCGATAGGCATATTGAATGCTGGGGTTGAGGTGTAGCTGAACAGCATTGAGCTTGGTTGACCAGTCGCCTCGATAGATCACGCCTTGACTCAAGCTATGGATGTCGGGACTAGTGTCATTCTCATAATGTCTTTCAAAGTTAAATGTTTTTAATGTAAGTGTATTTTGAAAATTAAAATCTTCTGCACTGTGAGCTAAACAGCAGGCAAGCGCTGTCCCTGAGAATAAAATCCCATAAATAGAAATATGCTTCATTTTTAAATCCGTTTAAAAGCGTTTTACTGTTCTAAATCCGACATGGCTGGTTGCTAGGTCGAGTTCCTGTGGGTGCCTCGCGGCAGCACGATAACGTGCGCAATAATTGGTCGCGCACAAATAAGACCCACCTTTAATGGTGTATTGCAAAATCTGTTCGTGACTTTGCCGATATTTTGAGGGATCTCCCATATGGTGATCTCTTGGACCTGTGTAGGGTGTTTGTGTCCATTCCCATACATTGCCAATCAAGTCATATAAACCAAATGGGTTTTTACTAAAACACCCAACAGGGGCAACATCCTTAAAACCATCTTCCTGAACGTTATTATAAGGAAATTCACCCTGCCAGAAGTTGGCTACAATATGGCCTTCATGGGCCGGACCAATATCGGAATTTTGCTGGAAACCTTTGGCTGCATATTCCCATTCAAGTTCGGTCGGTAAGTCATGACCCAGCCAGTTTGCATAAGCATAGGCATCATTCCATGTCACCATGCGAACAGGTTCGTGAAGTGCGGGTTGTTTAGGGTTATTTAAGCCCCATGGGTGTTTCCAGTTGGCACCTTTTTCAAATCGCCACCATTGTAATTCTTCAACTGGATGATCTGGTTGTACAAACATAGCTGCGCCGCCTTGCTTCTCTGCATCGGTGACATAGTCCGTTTGTTTGACAAACTCTTGAAATTGAGCATTGGTGACTTCAGTCGCATCAATTAAAAAAGCGGGAACTGAAGTTGCCTGTAAGTTTAATGGGCGTTCATCTTCATAACCTTGTGTGGTGCCTAAAACAATTTTTCCTTGCGGAAGCTTGACCATACCTGCTTCTTTATTTTTAGGCCAACCCAAAGGAAGGCCTGAATAAGAATTACATTTAGCTTTGCTGCCTAAGTTGGGCAAGGTGGTCTGTTCTAGTTGAGGTGTGGTTTTTTGGCATGCACAAAGTAAGAGGAACGATGAAAGTATCATGATCTGTTTCATCTGGTTTTTCCTACTTTTTGTTATATTGCTCAAAATCCACCACACCATTTTCATCGGCGTATCTTAAATATTTGTCATTTAAGACTTTGACAATCTCAGGATGTTCTGCGTAAACATTATGTTGTTCATTAAAATCTCTTTTTAAATTGTAGAGTTCCCAGCCGTGGCTTTTAAATTTAGAAGGTGAGTTTTCGACAAGTTTCCATTCGTCAGTTTGGGCATAGCGGCTGCCATGCAACTCTTTAAAGTCATAATAATTAACAGGTCGAATGCGGGCATTATTGTTTTTAAAAGCAGGAATCAAGCTAAAACCAGACGGTTTAATTTTTGTGCTTGTAGCTGGATAGATTTGATTATTTTGAATGCCAGCTAATTCCATGGCAGTTGGGAATATATCTCTGACTGTCGCAAAGTTATTGTTAATTCCGCGATCTTTAGAAATTTGAACAGGGGATTTAACAATAAAAGGAACGCGCACTCCGCCTTCTGAAGCGGCTGACTTCCAGTGGGTAAATGGTGTACTGCTCACTTCGGCCCAACGTGGTCCCATATAAACATATGAGCTTGTGTTTCCTATATTTTCATAACGGTTGTCGGCATCACCCATTGGGAAATTATGATCACCACCTTCAGCGCCGTTATCTGACATAAATACAATCAAAGTATTGTCATATAAATGATTCTTTTTTAGATATTGAATGACATCGCCAATTCGATCATCTAACTGAGTGACCATGCCAGCGTAAACTTCCATTTTACGGGCTTCATATTTGCGCTCTTGTGGAGTTAGCTCATTCCAGTTTTTGGTGTGTAGAGCTTGGTTGCCACGTTCGGTTGGATATTCTGCATTTAAAGGAATTAGGCCTAGTTTCTTTTGTCTTTCAAAGCGTTGTTTGCGAATTGCGTCGTAACCTTGATCATATTTACCTTTGTATAAGTCTCTATAGTGAGCAGGTGCCTGAATTGGCCAGTGAGGAGCAGTGTAGGCTAAATAAGCAAAAAATGGCTTTTGCGCTTTATTTTTATCTAAGTACTCAAACGCTTTTTGTGTGAAGAAATCTGTTGAGTAGTAGTTGTCAGGCAATGTGACCTTTTGGCCGTTTTCAGTATATTGTGTATTGCGCGGATAATTTTTAGGTTGGTCTTTAAAATGTAAATCGAAGCCATCGAGTAGGGCAAAAGATTGGTCAAAACCACGAGCCTTAGGGTTTTGTTTGGGAGCATAGCCTAAGTGCCATTTACCGACCATGAAGGTGTAATAATCTTTTGTTTTTAAAATCTCGGCGAGTGTATAAGCATTTTGCGTTAAGTGTCCTGAATATCCATCAATTTTGAGTAGTGCGCGCGGGTTATCGGCTCCAACCAATTTTTCTTGTCGTTTTGAAGTTTCATACATGGCGCCTAAACCGACCAAGTGGTTGTCTGCGCCTGTCATAAGCTGTGCACGAGTAGGTGAGCACATTGATGAGGCATGAAAATTAAAAAGCATTTTCCCTTGTTTTAACAAGCTATCAATATGAGGTGTTTTAATTTCGCCGCCATACGCACCAATATCTGAAAATCCAAGATCATCGGCCAAAATAATCATGATGTTAGGCGGCTGCTGATTTTTTAGAGGGGCTGCTTGCGCTGTGTAAAACAATTGACTGGCAAAAAAAAGTCCCAGTGTAAGTTGGCTTACTCTTTTGAGTTTCATAACAACAATCCTTTTGTGTGTTTATGCATCATGCAATTAATTAAAACTTCTTAAATGAAAATAATGTCAGTTAAGCTTACAAAAAAGTCAATAAAATAAAAAATAATCTATTTTTAACTCATTGTTTTTATAGTTAAATTATTTTATTAATATAAATTTTTATAAGTTTAACTGCTATTTTGTTGAGAGTGAAAGTTAAATCTTTTCATTGAGTTGAATCCTTATTGGTAAGTGATTAATTTTGGCTAAAAAACACTCTGAGTTGATCATAATAGATTTTTTATTATGGATCCATAAAAATCTTAACTCATCTTAATTTTAGGTTTTTAATAATTTAATAGTGAGTTAATTTATGTATTTATATAATTTTTAATAATAGGTTTTAAATTTTTGTTGATTTTTTGGATCCAAATATTCAGTATAGAAAAAGAGCAGGATGCTCAAAAAACAAATATTCCTCTAGGTCATTATGGATACGGATGTGCATAACCACCCAATCGCTCATATCAGCAGTGTCGTGTGTATGTCTTATCCACATTGGGAGATACACAAATGGAAAGAGACGTGCTGAGTGAGATCAATCAAAATAATATGAGCCGTTACCAATGGTTCGTCATTTTGATTTGTATCTGTCTCAATATTATTGATGGCTTTGATGTAATGGTGATGGCATTTACCGCACCATCCGTGTCAGCAGAATGGGCACTTTCAGGCTCACAAATTGGCTTGCTGCTTAGTTCAGGACTTTTTGGGATGGCCGCTGGTTCAATTTTTCTCGCACCGTTAGCTGATAAAATCGGTCGCCGTTTACTCATCTTAGTTTGTCTTGTTATTGCTGGCCTTAGCATGTTGGCCTGTGCTTTTGTACAAAGCCACGGCATGTTAGCAGCACTTCGGTTTATTACAGGAATTGGGGTAGGTGGGATTCTTGCCAGCAGTAATGTTTTAGCAAGTGAATATGCCAATGCTCGCTGGCGCAGTCTTGCTGTTAGCTTAATGTCTACAGGTTATGGAATTGGCGCGACACTCGGCGGAGTATTATCACTGGCGTTGATTGAACATTTAGGCTGGCGGTCAATCTTTTTAGCGGGTGGAATCACCACCATTGCAATGTTGCTAATCAGCGCATGGTTATTACCTGAATCTTTAGATTATTTATTAGCGAAACGACCAAAACAGGCTCTAGAACGAATTAATACAACTGTAAATCGTATGGGGCTTAACGAGTTACCAGTTCTGCCGCGCTATGAAAAAAATACTACACAAAATGGAAGTGAACTCAGTAAGTTATTTGCAGGGCAGCTGGGGTTGCAAACTCTTTGTCTTTGGTTTGCGTTCTTTTTAGTGATGTTTGGTTTTTACTTCGTGATGAGCTGGACGCCAAAAATTCTTATTTCAATGGGAATGTCGCCTGAACAAGGGGTAAGTACTGGTATTTTAATTAGTATTGGCGGTATTTTCGGGGCAGCGATTATTGGTTTACTCGCTTCTCGCATGAAAATTTTCTATGCCTTAAGTCTATTTTTAGGGCTAACCTCTGCTTGTGTTTTTCTATTTGTTTCAGTCTCGTCTCAAGTGGGTGTCGCACTCATGGTGGGGTTATTACTTGGCACACTCATTAATGGCTGTGTAGCAGGCTTATATTCTATTTCACCAACAATTTATGATGCTGAAATCCGTAGTCGCGGCGTAGGTTATGCGATTGGTTTTGGTCGGATTGGGGCAATTTTATCGCCAACGGTTGCAGGGATTTTTCTGGATAAAGGTATTGCACCCGCAACGCTTTATACCTATTACGGTGTGGTCTTTATTTTGGCTATTTTCCTGATTTTAAGTCTGGGTAGCGCTTTTTACCGAAGTAAAAAAGAGCAAAACTACTCGCTTAAAACAGCGCCGTAATCCATTAAAAATTAAATAGTTGAGATAAAAAATGAAAAAGACACCATTATGGGTGGGGGTATGCTTGTGCCCATTATTTAGTCAAATTGTGCATGCCGAGTTTATTTCAGACAGTAAAGCTGAGCTGACACTGCGTAATTTTTACTTTGACCGAGACTATAAAAAAGACCCATATCCCTATACTGCTGCCAGAGATTGGGCGCAGGGTTTAATTTTTAAAGGACAGTCTGGTTATACCGAGGGTACGGTCGGTTTCGGTGTTGATGTACTAGCAATGGCAGGCTTTAACCTGATGGGAAGTCGGGCCGATGACTATGCTCGGAGTGGCTTATTACAAGTCAATACCGATAACTCGCGTGACGATTATTATGGAAAAATCGGCATTACAGGTAAGGCCAAATTTAGAAAAAATGAGCTTTTTGTGGGGGATCTGGTTCCACAATTACCGACCATATTTTCATCGCCAGCACGCTTGTTCCCCCAGACTTATCGCGGTATCCGCTTTGTTTCAAATGAAATCCCAAATCTTCAATTAGAGGGATTTTATGTTGACGAAGTGCGTCAACGCGATTCAATCCGCTTTACAGATGTTGGAACAGACAACATTAACCATCGTTTTGACAAAGCGGCAACGACTGATTCTTTTTACACGCTGGGAGGAAGTTATCAATTAAAAGACTACCGTTTACGTGCTTATCATGCCGAACTAAAAGATATTTACCAGCAACAATTTTTGGGTTTTAACGGGAAACAACCTTTAAACGATCAGCTTAATTTTTTAAGTGACGTGCGTTTTTTTAATAGTGAGGAAACAGGAAGTAAAAAAATAGGAGAGGTCGATAACCGCCATATGAGTGGCTTATTTGGTTTGAACTACCAAAATCATACGGTTTCTTTGGGCTACATGCAGTCGTTTGGTTCAACAGGTCTGCCGTTTTTGTCGGGAACAGAAAGTCCAGTCGTGCTTGATTTTATGAGTTCAGACTATTCGAATAAAGATGAAAAAGTATATTCGATTCGTTATGAATATGACTTTAAAAATGTGCAGTTAGGTGATGTTTCGTTAAATGGACTGCGCTTTATGACCCGTTATGCAAAAGGGGAAGATATTGATTTGCTGCAATATGGCGATCAGCGTTTTAAAGAAGAGTCGATGGAGTTTGATTTGGGCTATAAAATTCCTGAAGGGAAATTAAAAGGCCTAGGCATGCGAGCTCGTTTTTCTCACTATCGTAACGATATGCCAAGCAATATGACATTTCACTCGGCAAATGAAACAAGGTTGAATGTTGATTACACCTTTAAATTTTAATGCTCAATATTTAAGTAAATTAAAGACAAGTTAAAACATTGTGAGCATCAATGTTTTAACTTTAGTTATCAACTTCACAAAATCACTCTATAATACGCCAATCTTATTAAAGCCAATTGAGTCGTTCATTAAACACATGGCTTTAATCTCTCATTTTTTTAAGTCAATTTCTTCGCTGTGATTCGGCTTATATTTCAATATTTAGAATTTTATGTGTCTGTGCTGACACATAAAAATATTTAGGTGCCAGCATGGAAATCAAGGTTAATTATCTCGACAATCTTCGACAGGAAGCTAAGTTCGATGACTTTACGGTAATTGCCGATCAACCAATTCGCTACAAGGGTGACGGTTCGGCACCGGGCCCATTTGACTATTTTTTAGCATCTTCTGCATTGTGTGCCGCTTACTTTGTAAAAGTGTATTGTGCAGCTCGAGATATCCCAACCGATAATATTCGTTTATCGCAAAATAATATTGTTGATCCTGAAAACCGCTATAAGCAAACATTTAAAATTCAAATTGAATTACCAGCCGATATTTCAGAGAAAGATCGCCAAGGGATTTTACGTTCAATCGACCGTTGTACTGTTAAAAAAGTGATTCAAACTGGTCCCGAATTTATTATTGAAGAAGTTGAAAGCATTGATGCAGATGCGCAAGCATTGTTATTGCCAAGCTTAACTTCAGAAAGCCATACCTTTATTCAGGGTAAAGACCTGCCATTAGAAGAAACCATTGCCAATATGTCCGCTATTTTGGCCAACTTGGGCATGAAGATTGAAATTGCGTCTTGGCGTAATATTGTCCCGAATGTTTGGTCATTACATATCCGCGATGCGCAGTCTCCGATGTGTTTTACCAATGGTAAAGGTGCAACTAAAGAAAGTGCTTTAGCTTCTGCATTGGGCGAGTTCATTGAGCGCCTTAATTGTAACTTCTTCTATAACGACCAGTTCTGGGGTGAAGAGATTGCCAATGCTGAATTTGTGCATTATCCAGATGAAAAATGGTTTAAACCGAGTCCGAATGGTGAATTACCTAAAGAAATCTTAGATGAATATTGTCTTGAGATTTATAACCCAGATGATGAATTACTCGGTACGTATTTATATGACACCAATTCAGGCAACGTAGAGCGTGGCATTTGTTCGCTACCTTTTGTGCGCCAGTCTGACGATGAAGTTGTATATTTCCCATCAAATTTAATTGAAAACTTGTACTTAAGTAATGGTATGAGTGCAGGTAACACTTTGGCTGAAGCCCAAGTTCAATGCTTGTCAGAAATTTTTGAACGTGCTGTTAAACGTGAAATTTTGGAAGGTGAAATTGCACTTCCAGATGTACCTGAAGAAGTATTAGCGAAATACCCAAGTATTGTTGCTGGTATTAAAGGTTTAGAAGAGCAAGGCTTTCCTGTTTTAGTTAAAGATGCATCGTTAGGTGGCCAGTTCCCTGTAATGTGTGTGACTTTGATGAACCCGCGTACTGGTGGTGTTTTTGCATCGTTTGGTGCACATCCAAGTTTTGAAGTTGCCTTAGAGCGTAGTTTGACTGAGCTGCTTCAAGGTCGTAGTTTCGAAGGCTTAAATGATTTACCACAACCGACTTTCCAAAGTAATGCGGTGACTGAGCCGAACAACTTTGTTGAGCACTTTATTGACTCAAGCGGTTTAGTGTCTTGGCGCTTCTTTAGCTCTAAATCTGACTATGACTTTGTTGAGTGGGATTTTTCTGGAGAAGGCGAAGAGTCGAATGCAGACGAAGCTGCAACATTGCTCGGTATTCTCGAAGAGATGGGCAAAGAAGTGTATATGGCAGTTTATGAGCACCTAGGTGCGACAGCTTGCCGTATTTT
Organism: Acinetobacter sp. IK31; assembly: GCF_035615195.1. NCBI lineage: Bacteria > Pseudomonadati > Pseudomonadota > Gammaproteobacteria > Moraxellales > Moraxellaceae > Acinetobacter > Acinetobacter sp. IK31. The sequence goes on from NZ_JANBOB010000015.1 coordinate 43,761, forward strand.
AGTACCGGATTATTCAGAAATTTATCTCGTTGAAGATTTGATTTGGGACAATACCAATAAGGCACTTTCATTCCGTGAAGATATTCTAAATCTACACCGTTTAGATGATGAACAACTTGAGGCGTTGGTTGAGCGCTTAGAAGAATGTGAATTAGACGATTACACCGAAATCACCACACTCATTGGCATTGAATTTGATGACAATACAGTTTGGGGACAGCTCACAATTTTAGAGTTGAAATTGTTGATTTATGTTGCTTTACAGCAATTTGAAGAAGCGAAAGAGTTAGTCGAAACTTACCTGCAATATAATACCAACACGGTTGAGCGTGGTTTGTTCTATCAATGTATGAACGTTGTGCTTGAAGTGATGTTAGATGAAGAACTAGAGCTTGAAGACTATCTGACTAATTTCCGCCGTATGTTTGGTGACACGCGAATGGATGCAGTATTAGGTTCTGTCGATGGTAGCGTTCGTTTCTATGGTTTAACACCAACCAGCATGAAACTAGAAGGACTAGATCGACATTTACGTCTGATCGATAGTTATAAAAAATTACATGCAGCTCGTGCTAAAGCCGTGACGATGTAATTTAAAAAGCGAATTAAAAAAGCCTATTTTTAAAATAGGCTTTTTTTATAAAACAAATCTATATTTTAAGCAGGCACTTTCGTGATCTCTAAGATTTCTGCCTCTGCTGTATCATCTTGATGTTCGCCTAAAGTGTTTTTAGCAGGAATATACGACATTGCACGTTCTGCTAGAGCTGTGATGGTTAAACTCGGGTTAACGCCCAAATTTGCACCTAGCATTGAACCATCGACTACATATAAGTTTTTATAGTTAAACACACGGTTCTGTCCATCAACAACGCCTTGTTCGGGGCTTGAAGAAATGGCACAGCCACCCATGCAATGCGCAGTAAAGGGCACGTTGAACAAAATTTCTGTAATGGTCGTCATAGGATGCCCATTAAACATTTTGGCAACCTTTTCGGTAAAAGTATTGGCCTGCGGAATATAAACCGGTAGCTTTTGGCCCTCACTCGATAAAACCTTGCCAAAAGGCCAAAACCAGTTACGTTTCAAGCGCATGTTAATTGAGGCATCTGCTGTTTGCATGACCAAGAAAATTAAGGTTTGACGCGCAAAACCAACTGGATTACTCATGCGTAGAAAAATAAATGGATGGCAGATCAAAGCCCATAACCAAAAGAAAATACGTGTCCAACCCGGTTTGCCTTTTGCCATGTAGGTACACATGAGACCCATTGCATCGGAACCATTTTGGTATCGGGTGGCTTCAATATGCGTGTCATGGTCAATATAGATGCTTGAACCAATGGCAACGCCTTTACTCATGTCGACATCTTTACCAAAGAAACGAACCCCTAAAATAGACTCGGCATTGGTACGTACCCGATTACCCAAGTCATCAGAAATATTTGGCAGAGAATCAGACTGTTTTAAGCGAAACAACATCTCTTGAGTACCCAAAGACGATGCCGAGAAAATCACATTACGAACGCGCCAAGTGCGGCGCTGTTTGTTAAACCATGAACTTGAGCATTCGGTGGTTACTTCATATCCATCGCTACCATCAGCTTTACCATTGAGCGGTTTAACATCAACAACTTTGGTTTCTTCATAAACCTTGGCGCCATTTTTTTCGGCAAAGTACAAATAGTTTTTATCTAAAGTATTTTTTGCGTTGTGTTTACAACCTGTCATGCAGCCACCACAAGCTGTACATGTCCCACGGTCTGGGCCTTTACCATTAAAATATGGGTCAGGGTAGATCTTTCCACCTTCTTCACCTTCGGGCGGAAAGAAAGTCGCAACGCGAGTCGGTTTAAATGTGTGACCTACACCGATAGCTTCACCCATTTGTTTAAGCATATGGTCGGCAGGGCCAAGAATTTTATTATCAGTTACCCCTAACATGCGTTCTGCTTCAGCATAGTGCTGTGGCATTTCATTTTTCCAGTCAGCAGCATCTGCCCAAGTACCTTCATCCCAAATATGTTCAGGCGGAACAAGTAACGTATTGGCATAGGTAATTGAGCCGCCACCTACGGCGTTACCACAAATAATGGTGACATGGCGAAAAAAACGCATATTGAAATAGCCGAAAAGCTTCATGCCTGGACGCCAGATCCAACGGCGGGAGTTCCAGTTATTTTTAGCAAAATCTTCAGCTTTCCAGCGACGCCCCATTTCCATCACGGCAACTGAGTAACCTTTTTCGGTTAGGCGGCAGGCAGAAACACTACCGCCAAAGCCTGAACCAATAATGAGATAATCATAGTCATAATTGTTTGTTGTCATGCCGAGGACTCCTGTCTGGCGATACTTTTTATATTGACTGGGCATATTTATGAATAAATTGTCCAATGTGCTCAATTGAGTCATCAGATTCTTTTAGTATACCCGCGTGAAACTGAAAAACATGTCCGACTTGGTCATAAACTTTAAAGCTCATCGGAATACCATATTTTCCGGTTTGTTCAGCAAGGCGTTTTGCATCATCTAATAAGACTTCTTCGGTGCCGACATGAATCAGAACAGGGGATAAACCTGTTAAGTCAGCATAGAGTGGCGAACAGCTTGGATCGGTGGCAGGTTTTTGTCCGCAATAGTTTTTTGCACACCAAGACAGCCAGTCTTCAGACAGCATGGCATCTTGAGCCGCATGTGTTTTCATCGTTTCCCCAGACAGACTTAAATCTACCCACGGTGAAAGTAAAACCAATGCGGCTGGTAAGGGCAACCCTGCATCTCGAATAGCAATTGCTGTACTTAAACTTAGCCCACCACCCGCAGAATCCCCAGCAATTACAAGCTTTTTCGGATCTTGTCCTTGAGCAAGTAAAGCTTTATAGACAGCAATGACATCTTCAATAGCAGCAGGACTGGCATGCTCTGGAGCAAGGCGATATTCAGGTAACCAGACTTGAGCTTGAGCTGCATGTCCAATTTGGGCGGCAAGTTTAGAATGACTTTTACTACTGCCCACGACATAGCCACCACCGTGTAAATATAAAATTCCTAGTCCATTTTTGGTAGACTTGGGCAAAATATGAAGTGTGGGAACTTGGGCAATATTTTGTTTTTGAGTTTTATATCCACGTGGTCCACGCACAATAGCACTGGCTGCATCGCTACAAAAACGTTGTAGCTTCACCGGAATTTTAGGAGACAAAGCCGGACGTAATGTCGTCCGGATGGTCCATGCAAGAAGCTGCTTCATAATAAGAACTCATACTAGAGCTTGTCATTTATTGAATAAGCATCTCCTCAATTTAGAAGATGCTGATCAGTGATTTTTATTTTGCTGGTTTGTTAAGTAAACGAGTTTGCAAAGCAGTTGCTGTTGCAAAAATCTTTTGGTAACCCTGTGGAAGAATACGCTGAATTACGTCAACGACTTTCGCGTCAGCTCCAATCAGTAAACGGCGACGGTTTTTACGAACAGCCTCTAAAATTTGTTGAGCAGCTTCGTCAGCAGGGGTGCGAAGTAATTTATCGAAGGCATCCTGACTTTTAACAGGGTCCATTCCTAAAGATTGAACACTGTTATTCATGCGGGCAGCTTTGGCAATATTGGTTCGAATACCACCCGGGTGAATACAGGTTGCGCTAACCCCCGCATTTTGCATATCAAGTTCTTGACGCAGAGATTCAGTAAAACCACGAACGGCAAATTTACTGGCATTGTAAGCACTTTGGGTCGGTTGAGCTGTTAAACCAAACATGCTGGAAATATTAACAATGTGCCCATCACCACTTTGCTTTAAGAATGGTAAGAATTCTTTGGTGCCATAAACCACACCCCAAAAGTTAATACCAATCAACCATTCAAGATCTTCATAACTTATACCTTCGGCAGTGCTGCCCATTGCCACACCAGCATTATTAAAAATCAGGTTAACTTGTCCATGTTGATCTACAACAAATTTTGCCCAATCTGCAATTTCGGTACGATTGGCAACATCAACTTGTTGAGTGGTCACTTTGACTGGGTAGGTCGCCAATAGCTCGACAGTTTTGGCTAAACCCGCTTCGTTTACATCGGAAAGCGCTAGATGGCAGCCTTGTTTTGCCAGTTCAATTGCAAGTGCTTGTCCAATACCAGAACCCGCACCTGTCACAGCCGCGACTTTGTTCTTAAATGACTTCATAATTTTCTCCGTTTATTTTTCTGATTTCCTATCGTAAAGCTGATTAAGAAATAGCCGTGACCTGAGTGTAATTTTCAATATCAAAGCGGCGAGTGCGTTGACGATATTCAAGGGTAAAACCCGGCCAGTTATTGGTATTCTTGCCATCAGCAGTCTGGTACCAACTCGTACAACCTTGCGCCCATACGGTTTTCTTCATTTTTTCTTGAATGTTTTGGTTAAACTCGTGTTGAATTTCCGCCCGAACGTTGGTGAATAACAACTTATTTTTTATCAGTGTTTGAATGGCATCTAAAATATAATTCACCTGACTTTCAATCATATAGACAATTGAATTATGTCCAAGATTGGTATTTGGACCATAAAGCATAAAGAAATTAGGGAAACCGCTAACAGTTAAGCCAAGGTATGCTTCTGCACCATCTTTCCATGTATCTTTTAAGGTACGTCCGTCCAATCCAGTAATTTGCATTGGTGCCATAAATTCAGTTGCAGCAAAACCGGTACCATAAATAATGGTATCAACTTCGCGCAGATTTCCATCCGTATCTAAAATGCCATTTTCAGTGATTTCTTGAATGCCTGTATGAATGACATCAACATGAGGTTGAGTGAGCGTTTCATACCAATGATTAGAAATCAAAATACGCTTACAGCCAATTGGGTAGTCCGGCATTAAACGGTGACGTAATTTGGAGTCTTTAACTACCTTACGAATATGGCGTTGGAATAGATATTCCACCAAAGGCATTTCATTTAAAGATGTTGTGAAGGCAAGTAGGCGAATTTCATGGTGACCATATTGCAAAGCACGATCTAAACTTTGCAAAATCGGTAATTTACGAAAAGCTTTTTTCTCTAAAGGTTGATAAACCCGATCTGGCTTTGGAATGACGTAAGGTGCCGAACGTTGATAAACATCAAGATGAGCAACCTGTTTAGCAATTTCGGGAACAAACTGAATAGCACTTGCACCTGTCCCAATTACAGCAACACGTTTGCCAGTTAAGTCGTAGTCATGGTCCCAGCGAGCGGAGTGAAAAGCCTTACCTTTAAAGTTTTCAATGCCTTTGAGTCTCGGGTAGGCGGGACGGTTGAGCTGGCCCACGGCACCTACTAAAAATTCGGCTTCAAAACTTTCGCCATTGGTACTTTGAATGTGCCAGACACCTTGTAGGGCATCAAATTCGGCACTGGCAATTTCGGTATTAAATTGAACATGCGGGCGAAGGTCATATTTATCAGCGCAGTGGCGTAAATATTGATAAATCTCTTGAGATGTGCCGTAACGGTTTTTCCAGCCGAGTTCCTGTTCAAAAGAAAAAGAATAAAGATGTGACGGAACATCACACGCAGCACCTGGATAAGTATTGTCGCGCCAGACACCACCAACATCGGCGGCTTTTTCATAGAGTGTAAATTGATCAAAACCAGCTTGTTTGAGTCGAATCGCCAGACCTAAACCACCAAAACCAGTGCCTATAATGGCGATACGTACATTTTTATTTGAATTAGATAACGAATTAAACATAGGCTGCTCTAAAATCCTTAAAAACAGTGGGCGAAAAAATCGCAATTTCCTATATACAGCATAGACATTTATTCTCTTGATTTAGAGGATGGATGAGGACAAAATATTGTGATTCGAGGACATTCTGGATGGTACAGTGACGTACACTTGGGCTTTTGAACGTAGCATACACAGTGTTCGCCTTATGGCTGATTTTGCAGCAGAAGCAGGTGTCTCTTATCAGACCATTTTAAAAGAGACAGGAATTAATCAACAGCAATTGCTTGACCCTAATATGGTGGTTTCAGGCCAACAAGAATTACAGTTGATTCATAATCTAGTTGAGCAATTTGCAGATCGGCCTACCTTAGGCTTAGAAGTGGGCGCACGATACCACTTTACAACATTTGGACCATTAGGTATGGCCCTTATGAGTAGTGCCAGCATTCGTGAAGCCCTTGATTTTGCACTGACTTATTTTTCACTTACTTTTGCTTTTACTCGTTTTTTAGTTTCTGATACCGATGAAGGCACACGTATTGAGATTGAAGGTGAGGGCATACCTCCTTCAGTTAAAAAATTTATTATTGAACGCGATGCCGCTGCTCTTATCACTGTGCAACGTGATTTAGTACAAGATAATTTTTGCCAATATTTGGCTTTTGCTTTTCAGCTTAAAGGGGATGCACAACCTTATATCGATTTATTTGGAATTCTGCCGGAGTTTGGTGCAGCTCAGAACTTTGTTTTACTCGATCCACACAAAGTGGATCAAAAACTGCAAATGGCCAATGACCTGATTTTACATACGGCTGAAGAGCAGTGTCGGCAAACTTTAGATAAACGCCAATCGCAAAAAAAGTTTACGGCTTTAGTGCAGCAGCAATTAATGCATATTCGTGGAGAAATGCCATCTATGGAAATAGTTGCTGATCGATTGCATATAAATGCCCGTACTTTACGCCGTCATTTGGCACAAGAAGAGATGACTTTTATTCAAATACGTGAAGAAGTTAGGCAGGTTTTAGCAGAACAATATTTGGCCTTGCCTAAAATTTCAGTTGAGCAAATTGCCGAATGGTTAGGCTATGCAGAACCAGCCAGTTTTATTCATGCCTATAAAAGATGGTATGGAAAGACACCGCATGCGATGCGGTTAAGCATTAAATAATAACTGATTTTATTTATTCAAACGCAAATGCAATAAGCGTGTTGCTGCCGTATGACGGATTTCATCTGGGCGCGCATTAAAATAACGTTCAGTAATAGCTTCACCTGACAGATCTTCAATGACTTCAAATCCCATCTGTTCAACTGCACGATGTAAATCAGTTGGTTTGAATTGTCCCAATAAAGGTTCTTTGAGCAAATGCGTAAACTGTGCAACACCCATGCTACCAATGCGTTCAATGCCAGTTAACTCTTGAAAATCGGTTGAATAGTCGAGTACAACTTCACTGCCATTTACCGCAAATTCAGCAATACTTTTTAAAGTTTGCAAGGTGGTTTGAGGGTTTAAATAGTGAGTAGTACCCAGCCAAGAAAAGAAAGCTGGTGCTGTTTGTTGATATAAACTCCGAGCCAAAGCATCTGAAATCGATTCTTTCTCAAAATTAATTGCGACAAACTCAACAGTAGAGGGAAGGTCGCCTAGTTTTTTTAATTTAGATTGTTTTGCAGCTTGCGTATCGGGGTGATCAACTTCAAAGATTTTTAAAGTTGGGTAATGGTGCGATTGGCGTAGTACAAAAGAGTCTAAGCCTGCACCCACTAATACATATTGTTGAATGTTTTGATGAACTGCCTGATCAAGCAAATCTTCGGCATAACGTGAACGTCCAACCACCTGTCCACTGAGTAACCCAAGAGTACGGTTTAAGACAGGTGAATTCATTAATTTAACAAGAAGTGGGCTAGATAGAAGTTTTTTCCAGCCTTTGCTGGTCAGTTCAAAAGCATAAGGATCTGAAAATACAGGGTCCGTTGTATTTTTAAAATGATTCGCTCGTAATGCAGCAGCGGCTTCTGCAGTACGGCTTGATTGGCCTTCTTTCATCTTTATCCTGTTCTTTTATTTCTTGAAGATATTCAACGAAGAAGGCAGTGTATTTCATGAAAACATAAAAAACACTGCCCACTTCTTACAACTGATTTGATCAAAATTACAAATTAATGAGTTTTCGTCGTTTGATACGTTACTTCATAATCTTTCAAATCGACGCTTTTCAAACGTTGTTTAAGCTTTTTCAATGACCATGGCCATGCAGCAAAGTTACGTCCGTTGGCATCAAGATAATAACTCTTACAACCACCACTATTAAAGACAGTTGTTTTTAAGTGCTTTTGCACCAGATCATTATGCTTTTTAATCACTTCGGGCTTAACATTGAACTTGCTAATACCTTTATTTTTAATTTTCAATAAGCCATCTACAATATAGTCTAGCTGTGCCTCAGCCAAGCCAATAAAAGAGTCATAAACTAAGACATTCGGTCCTAAAATTAAAAATGCATTTGGTACATTTTCAATGTTGGTCCCTAAATAAGCCTCAGGTGAACTATCTTTCCATAAATCTTGTAAACGTTGACCTTTTTCATTATGAACACGTTTACCAATTGGTGGGTGAGATACCTCAAAACCAGTACCCCAAATAATTACATCAACTTCATGTCGTTCGCCATTGGCAGCAACAACCGTATTACCTTCAACTTTAACCAAACCATGAGGAATCAGGGTCGTGTTTGGTGCTTGTAGAGCTGGATAATAATTATTGGCAAATAAAATACGTTTACAGCCAATATCAAAGTTTGGCGTCACATTTTTACGCAGTACAGGGTCATTAATTTGTAGTTTTAGTAATTGTTTGCCCAGTAAGTTTACCGGTTTAAGTGCAAGTGGGTTACGTAAACCAAAATTAATTGCATTCAGTGTGAGAGCTACACTTTTACGCCAGCTCGCCTGAATGGATGGATATTTTGCAATGACTGATTTACTAAATTCACCCAAGTCAGTGTCTGGTTTTGGTAGTACCCACGGAGCTGTGCGCTGGAACACCAAAAGCTCTTTCGCCTTTGGTTGAATTTGTGGCACAAACTGAATAGCAGAAGCACCTGTACCAATTACGGCAATTCGTTTATCAGTTAAATCATAATCATGATTCCATTTTGCTGAATGGAACATCTCGCCTTTAAACGTATCTAAACCTTCAAGACGTGGAATTTGAGCTTCGGTAATTGGACCTGTAGCGAAAATAACGGTTTTAGATAAATACTGACCTGTCGTTGTATCAAGCACCCATAAATGGCGTGAGTCATCCCATGCGGCATTTAGCAGTTCGTTGTTAAACTCGATTTTAGATGCGACATTAAACTCGTTACTTACATCTTCGAGATAACTTAAAATTTCCGGCTGACGAGCAAATAAATGGCTCCATTTTGCACTGGGTGCAAACGAGTAAGAATAAAGTGCTGAAGGGACATCACAACCACAACCTGGATAGGTGTTTTCACGCCATGTACCGCCTACACGGCTCGCTTTTTCAATAATTTTATAATTGGTATAGCCCACTTGATCTAGGCGGATGGCAGTGGCTATACCTGAAATGCCGGCACCTACAATAAAGGTATCGAAAACGTGGTTGGGTGAATTGACAGCTTTTTTTGCTGATGCATTTGTTTTCATTTGAGCAGTCATATGCGTACTACCTATAAATTTCTTATTTAAATAATTTGTAAGATGTGCCAAGGAACTTGGTATACAAGCTCGGTGATGCCCGCTTCATTAACCAGAATAACTTTGCATCAAGTTGAGGAATGGTATACAGCTCATCCTGATCAAGGCGGTTAAGTGTTAATTTGGCTACATCATCGCTTGTAGTCAGGGCATAGTTCATGAGTGCATGGTCTGCAAGCTTAGAGTAGCGTCCCGGAATCCGACCATTTTTAATGATATTGGTTGGAACCAAAGTAGGGCAGAGTACATTAACTTTAATATTGAACTTATGCAGTTCGGCAGAAAGCGTTTCTGACAGCGCACGCACACCTGCTTTAGTCACGTTGTAGGCTGTCATTTCTGGTGCGGCTGTATAAGATGCAGCAGATGCAACATTAATAATCGCGCCGTAACCCAAATTTTTAAACTTTGGAACGAATGCATGACAGCCATGAATAACACCCCAAAGGTTAATATTCATTACCCAGTTCCAGTCTTCCAAGCTAAGCTCATCAAACTTGCCACCTAAACCTACACCGGCATTATTAATCAGTAGGGTCACAGGGTGTTGCATTAAAATTTCAGCTTTTTCAGCTAGATCTGTAACCTGTTCAGCATTACCTACATCACAACGTATAGCAAAAGCTTTTGCACCTTGTTGCTCAAGTAATTTTACGGTCTCTTCAGCAGCTTCCAGATTAATGTCTGCACAAACTACACTGCCACCACGTTTTGCAAGTTCAATTGCAAAACTGCGTCCAATCCCACTGCCTGCACCTGTCACCACGGCATAAGCTTTTTGGCTTGGTTTAACTTTCTTTTTGCCAAATAAAATCATGATTCATCCATAAATAACTTTAAGAGAAACTAGCTATCTACGAGATAGCTAGTAATAAAGGACGATTAAGATACGCGTACAGGCGGGGTAAATTCTTTAACAAAGTAAGGGGCAATGGCTCCGCCTTCGTTCAGTAATTTCTTTTTGTAATACTCAAGATATTCAGTTGTATCATGGTCATTTGGGTGAAAGTCTGGGCGTAAATAGTCAAGAATCTGACCAATTGTACTTCCGAAAACACCATCTTTCGGACCAAAGATTAAACCCACGCCACGACGGGCATCTTTCCAGAATTTTAAGGTGAGCATTTCTTGCGGCTTTCTTAAAACTGGTACAAACAAAGTAGTCGCAGGAATTAGTCCCAAAATGGTAACTAGAGCAAGTAAGAAACCTGAAATTCGTAATGGATAGTTTCCATTTAAGAGTTGATAGACATCATAGGCAATATCTTTATGCTCAGATTCTTCAAGCATATGCCACATCCACAATGCACGGCTCTTGGCATCATCTGAATGATAGAAATTCTTTTCATGCTTCATCATATATTCAGCAAGTACCGCGGTAAAATGCTCAATACCAGCCATCATCGATAACTTAAGCGGCTGTGGAAACTTCAAAAACACATATTTAAAGAAGTTCGATCCAAGGAAACGATAGAGCGCAACAGGATAATCAGCATCCTGAAGTGCATCATTATATTCATTGTGCAATTTTGAATGAATTGCTTCTTGACCAATGAGCGACGTAACGCGTTGTTTAAGTATCGGATCTTTAATAAACTCACGATGATGACGAGCTGTTTCGATCACCAGATCTTCACCATAAGTCAAAAACACAGAAAGTGTGGCAAAAAACAAGGTGGCAAATTGATTGTTCATATAGAATTTGACATCAATTTCCTTGCCATCAAAACCAATATTTAAATGACGGATTGGAATAGAGGCTTTGCTAGCAAAATCAGGTAACTCGATTTCACGGTGAAATTTAAGTTTATTTAATGATTTTTTAACTGTGGTCGAGATCATGGCGACACCTTGAGACAAGTAGTGGTGCATTTTGCTGAAAACTAATAAATTCAATGATCAACAAAGCACTAATAAATTCCATTTTCAAAGGCAGAGTATTCTCTGTAATTGACTACGGTGTTGTTGCTCCGTTATTTATTTGATTATTTGGCTGAATAACGGAAAGAAGAGTCGATGCAGGCTAAAGCCAATGAATGACTCTTCTTTAATTTTTTCATATTAATCTGACTTTATGTTCGGATTCAATTCGGGTAAATTTTTAAATATAGCAACACTAATTTTACTTAAACTTTATAAAGTGATTATTAAATTTTAAACTAATATATATTTGAAAAATATCAATAAATTAAATTTTTAAATATGTAGAATCATAGATAGAATACATCTTAAATGATTTAGATAAGCTTGATTTTTTAGCTTTCTTTTAATGAAGTTTGACAACTATTCGGATTTTGTTTTTTTATTTCAACCGTGTCTGATTACATGCTAATCTGACTTTATGTTCGGATTATTGATTAGATCGTATGACCACGCGTAAACCTCGTCAAACTCGAGCCAAAGTTACTGTCGACACAATTATTGAAGCTGGTTTTATTGCGGTCGCGCTTCATGGTCCCAGCGGCACCACTACACGTCATATTGCAGAAATGGCAGGGGTGAGTGTCGGATCTTTATATGAATATTTTAAAAATAAAGAAGAAATTTATGATGCGATGAATCATTTTTTTGTTCGGGAAATTCTGGACATGATTACGGAACTTACACCGACGATTTTACAGTTGGAGTTAGAGCCTGTCATTGAAATGATTTTTTATACCTTTAGTGATTTACTAAAGAAAAATAATGACCGTTATTTGACTGTTTTACGTTATGCAGGTGAGTTGCAATACGATAAATATATTCCAAAAATTGAGCAGGCTTTAATGGAAGTCATCATGAAATATATGATGCATAATCCAAAATATCTAAAAATCAATAATTTGGCTGTTATCACTTATATCTGTATTAATAGTGGGATTTTTAATGTGGCACGACATCTTATTTTGCCAAATCCCTTCATTAGTTTCGATGAGATGGTGCAAGGTTTAACCACAATGATCATGAGCTATATCAATACAGAGATGGCACGCTCAGAAGAGCATTCATAAATTAGAATTTTTTCAATCGCAATATTAATGAAAAGCCCTCACATAAAGCTGTATGTGAGGGCTTAGTTACATTATGGCATGGTTGGAACTTCTTCCGGACGCATATCGAAAATCAAAATTTCGGCATTATCGCCATTGGTAATCGATAAGTTTCCGCCATCACGAATACGAGCTGCATCACCTGTGTTAAAGGTTTTACCATTTACATCAATACGGCCTTTCGCCACATGTAAGTACACATAACGACCATCAGGAATCGTAAAATCAGCAGTTTCTTCACCATCAAAAAGACCTGAATAAATATTAATGTCTTGTTTGATTGTTAAAGTTTTCTCACCACCTTTTGGTGAAATGATCAAATGCAATTTACCGCGTTTGTCTGCTTCATCAACGTGAATTTGTTGATAATCTGGATCTGTATTTACTTCATTTGGAACGACCCAAATTTGCAAGAAATGTACACCTTCTTGTGCTGAATGGTTAAATTCACTATGGGCAACTCCACGACCTGCACTCATCAACTGAATATCACCTGGGACAATCACAGAACCCGTACCCATTGAATCTTTATGCTCTAATGCACCTTCAAGTACATATGAAATAATTTCCATATTACGATGAGGGTGAGTACCAAAGCCTTTAGATGGAGCAACGTTGTCATCATTAATTACGAGTAAATCTGAAAAACCGACTTGTTTTGGGTCCCAATAGTTAGCAAATGAAAAGCTATGTTTTGACTGTAACCAGCCGTGATGTGCTGCACCACGTTCATGAGATAAACGCATATCAAACATGATCTACTCCTAATTTAGTTTTTTCTGTCTATGAGCACATTTTATCGTATCGATTATTGTAATAAAGCTATGAAAATGGAAAGCTTGGTGCGATTTATGGAACGATGAAAAAAGCTATAAAATGACTACTTTTCTAGTCGCTACAGATAGAGTAAAGGGGCATTCGAACTTAAAAAATAATTACTTCTTAAATGGGGATGAGGCTGTTCTATTTGCAGTTAAAAATATCTTTTTAAGCTCGAGATGAATTCAAAAAATAACAATCTAAATAGAAAATTTATAAGATAGAAAATTAAGTAAAAATAAAATTTTTTTATCCTATAGAATTTTTACAAAAACAGAGATATTTCAATTTATGTGTACCATTATTTTTAATCTATATATTTAAGTAAGCTTAAGAATTAAACCTGATAAAAACCTAATGTTAAAAATAACTAAACATTACAGATTGATAAATAAATTACTTTTCAAGAGAAAAGTTTTATATTTATCAATTAATAGTTGTGTATATCTAAAATCACTTTTCTTTTCAAATATTTGAGTAAATATGTGTTATTGTAAATAAATGTGAAAACATTCACAAAGCTATTTTTTTTTGTTAAGATCATTAACATTAAAAACATAGAGATAATAATAATGATCAATAAAGTATTAATAGTGTTATGTGTGGGTATTGTCTTTGTATTAGGGTATTGGGCTTACTTAGATACTCAAAATAAAAGACATCAAGAATTGATGCGGATTATTCAAGAAGCAGAAATAAATCTACAAAGTATCGAACGCAATCCGAATCATGCTCATCACAGCAATTTAGCTTCCTATAACATACAAGAATATATCGGCGAGAAAAAAATTATTTTCTAATAATAAAGCGCTATAAATTTTTTAATTTTAACAATGTTATTGGTCATATCTTTTCATAAATTTTGATCATGTTTCTGTTGAATCTGTTAAACTTATTGAACGTATAGTAAAAAAGCTGCATAGGGGTTATGCAGCTTTTTTGTGTTTCAAGAGGGGCTGTGGTTATTTCCTATGTATGAACTAGAAACCAAATGAGTGGCATATTTGTTGCTTCTTTTATTTGAGGTTCTTGTTTATAGGTCTGAACAGAAAAACAATATTGTTCAGTTATCTACATAGAAGTAAATATTTCATAGTTCAGATTTTGCATAGAGGCTACTTATGGCGGCGCCCAATTCTTCGGCAGGCTGGTTAGAGCGTTTATTTAAGTTAAGCGACAACAAAACCACTTTCCGAACTGAAGTTCTTGCTGGTGTAACTACATTTCTAACGATGTGTTACATCATTATTGTCAATCCACTCATTTTATCTGAAACCGGCATGGATCATGGCGCCGTATTCGTTGCGACCTGTTTGGCAGCAGCAATCGGCTGTTTAGTGATGGGGATCATTGCTAATTATCCAATCGCATTGGCCCCTGGTATGGGTTTAAATGCTTACTTTACCTATTCAGTCTGTATGGGTATGGGTGTGCCATGGCAAACAGCTTTGGCTGCTGTTTTTGTTTCAGGTCTTGTCTTCCTTGCAATTAGCTTTTTCAAAATTCGTGAAGCGATTGTAAATGCAATTCCAATGTCGCTTAAATTTGCGATTGGTGGGGGGATTGGTTTATTCCTCGCGCTTATTGCTTTAAAAAATTCAGGCATTATTGTTGCCAATCAAGCGACATTAGTTGGCTTGGGTGATATTAAACAACCTACAGTATTGTTAGCGTTATTTGGATTTTTAATGATTGTGGTTTTACACCAGTTAAAAGTTCGTGGCGCCATCATTATTAGTATTTTGGTTGTTACCGCAATTGCGACTGCTTTAGGTCTAAACGAATTTAAGGGTGTAGTGGGCCAAATTCCTTCAATTGCCCCAACATTCATGCAAATGGACTTTAAAGGTCTATTTACTGCAAGTATGGTTGGCGTAATCTTTGTATTCTTTATTGTCGACTTGTTTGATAGTACGGGTACTTTGGTTGGCGTTTCACACCGTGCTGGTCTTTTGCAAGATGGTAAATTACCTCGTTTGAAAAAGGCATTATTTGCAGATTCTACTGCAATTGTTGCGGGTGCCGCATTAGGTACATCTTCAACTACGCCATATATTGAGTCGGCTTCAGGTGTTGCAGCAGGTGGACGTACTGGTTTAACTGCTGTTGTGGTTGCAGTCTTATTTATTTGCTGTTTATTTTTAGCGCCTCTTGCTCAATCTGTACCAGGTTTTGCAACAGCACCAGCTTTATTGTTCATTGGTGTGTTGATGATTCAAGGGATCACTCACATTGACTGGGATGATATTACAGAAGCTGTTCCAGCATTTTTAACCATTGTATTTATGCCATTTACCTATTCAATTGCTGATGGTATTGCAATGGGCTTTATCAGCTATGCATTAGTTAAATTATTCACGGGTAAGGCAAAAACTGTACCGTACATGGTATGGATTATTGCTGCACTTTGGGTATTTAAATTTATCGCGTTTGGCGGTTAATATGATTTTTTATAATTTTCTTCTTGAGCTGTCTTAGTCATAGTTTTTAATAAGAAGAAAATTATAGAAGGGTGTGATTTTTACCACACCCTTTTTTTCTTTAGATGTGGAGTTAATATGAATCAAGTCGAGCTGATTCGTGCCTTACCAAAAGCCGAATTGCATGTACATATTGAAGGGACGTTTGAACCTGAATTAATGTTTGCAATTGCCCAGCGCAATCAGATTCAGATTCCTTACAAATCTGTTGAAGAAGTAAAGCAAGCTTATAACTTTCATAATCTTCAATCATTTTTAGATATTTACTATGCTGGTGCGAATGTTCTTGTACATGAACAAGACTTTTATGATTTAGCATGGGCTTATTTTGAGAAATGTGCCGAAGATCGTGTGGTTCATACAGAAATGTTCTTCGATCCGCAAACTCACACTGATCGTGGCGTTGCTTTCTCAACAGTGATTAACGGTTTAAAACGTGCTTGTGCCGATGCCAAAGCTAAGTTTGGTATCAGCTCTCAGCTTATTATGTGTTTCTTACGCCATTTAAGCGAAGAAGCAGCTTTTGAGACCTTAGAGCAGGCTTTACCATTTAAGCAAGACATTATTGCTGTAGGGCTTGATTCAAGTGAAGTGGGGCATCCGCCAGCTAAGTTTGAACGTGTTTTTGCTAAGGCACGTGAAGAGGGCTTCTTAATCGTTGCTCACGCTGGTGAAGAAGGCCCACCTGAATATGTATGGGAAGCTTTAGACTTGCTCAAAGTGAACCGTATTGACCATGGTGTGCGCTCTGAAGAAGACGAACAATTGATGACGCGTTTAATTAATGAAAAAATGCCTTTGACGGTTTGTCCTTTAAGTAATTTAAAGCTCTGTGTCGTAAATGATATGAAAGATCATAATATCCGTCGTTTGCTACAAAAAGACGTACACGTGACTGTTAACTCAGATGATCCTTCATATTTCGGTGGATATATGAATGATAACTTCTTTGCAATTCAGCAAGCACTAGACCTAAGCAATGACGAGCTAAAACAGCTCGCAGTGAACTCATTTGAAGCTTCTTTCATCTCAGATGAAGAGAAACAGAAGTGGGTTGCAGAAATCCAGAAAATCTAAATAAAAAAACCGCCTATCTCAGGCGGTTTTTTATATAACAAAATTATTTCGGTTGTTTGATCATACTATTTAAAATATTGTCTTTATCAACAAAGTGATGTTTTAAAGCAGCAAGTACATGCCCAACAATGAGTAAGCCGGCAAACCAAGAAATATAAATATGTAAAGGTTTAACAACAGCTAAAAGCTCTGGGTTATCTTGTACTAAACGCGGAATTTCAAATAAATATAAAACAGGGGCAGGGTGACCAGCACTCCAGCTAAATAAACAACCAGTGACAGGTAAAGCGACCAAAATCACATAAAGCAATAGATGTCCAATATGTGCGAGTGTTTTCATCATCGGTGACATCGTATCTGGTAATTTTGGAGCTGGATGTGTATAGCGCCATAAAATCCGGATAATCACTAAAAAGATAATGGTTGTTGCAATATTCTTATGCAACGTAATCACGTCGCCTTTAAAGCTGCCATCAACGTCATAATTTAAAAAATTTCCACTATAGAAGCCAATAGCCCACGCTGCGATGAAAATGATTGCCATCACCCAATGCAGGATTTGTGCGGTACGGGTGTAATACTGAGATGAAACAGCAGGCATAAAAGACCCTATTTTTTTGTCGTTTTGATTTTTGATTCTAGGGCAAAGTGCTGATTTTGAGAAATGTTTTAAATGTAACGGAGCGTGCTAAAAACAGAACGTTTAAGGAAAAACGCATTTGATGAGCTAAGCCTTGCAAGGGAAAATAGATTGCATAAATGCATCAAATTATTTGTTTCTTCTAAAGTCGAGTTTAGGCACAATACGCGCTGCCAACGTTCAATCAAAGGAAAAAATGATGAAAAAATTGATGCTCGCTTTAGCACCAGTTATCTTAGCTTTAACTGCATGTGCAACCACTACAGGTACTGGTACAGGCGCTACTTCAGCACAAACCACAACTCAACAGTTGGGTATGGCTGCATTAAAAGTTGCTGTAAATGCTAAATGTGTGACAGAAATTAATAATGTTGCGGCTTGGAAAACAGCAACAAAATATATGACTGCTGAACAAAGTGAGAGCATTCAAGCGAATGTTTGTGGTTGCGTAAGTGAAAAAGCACCGAATAGCGTTACTGCTGTTGATTTAGCTGCGGCTGCATTGGATGTGAATGCACGCGCAACAATTGTAAATCAAGTCGTATCTAAAACTGTAAATGCTTGCGTAGCAGAAGCTTTACAAAAATAATTAATGATTTGTGTGTTAAAGAAGGCTGATTACTATTGATCAGCCTCTTTTTTAAAGGTGGAGAATTCATGTTTATTGCTGGCGTAGATGAGGCCGGGCGAGGTCCTTTAGTAGGTTCTGTTGTTGCAGCGGCTGTTATTTTAGATCCCAATAACCCAATTTTAGGGTTGAATGATTCTAAAAAATTAACTGAAAAGAAACGTGAAAAGTTGTTTATTGAAATACAAGAAAAAGCCTTAGCTTGGTCCATTGCTGAAGCAACGCATGGCGAAATTGATCAATTAAATATTTTGCAAGCGACTTTTTTAGCAATGCAGCGTGCAGTTGAAGGCTTAAAAACTCAGCCGCAAAAAGTAATTGTAGATGGTAATCAAATTCCAAAAGGAATCATTATTCCTTGTGAAGCGATTATTGGGGGAGATGCAAGTCATGCTGAAATTAGTGCTGCTAGTATTTTAGCAAAGGTTACGCGGGACCGACAAATGGTAGAATTAGATCAACAATATCCACTATTTGGTTTTGCTAAGCATAAAGGATATCCAACTAAAGCGCACTTTGAAGCTATTGCTGCACATGGAGTGATTGATCAACATCGCCGTAGTTATGCGCCTGTTAAACGTGCTTTAGGCTTATAAATACAGTGTCCTAAAAAATTTAAAGCGACTAGAAAGTCGCTTTAATTAGGGAGAGAACAACTTCATACTAACGATTGAAGTTTTTCTGTGCATAATTTTCATCTTCAAATGTAACTTGATAATCTTGATCAAGGTGTTGAAGGTGTTCATGCATTGCACGTTCGTGTTGAATACGTTGGTAAATTTCTTCACGATGAACAGAAACCTCTTTTGGTGCATTTACACCAATACGAACTTGGTTTCCTTTGACGCCAAGCACAGTAACACTGACTTGATCCCCAATCATTAACGTTTCCCCGACACGGCGGGTCAGAATCAGCATGTTTATCTCCTTGCTAAACGCTTAAAACTGCAATAGTAATACCCAAATAAAAGCTCAACCTCAGTTTTCAGTCAGATTCTAACAGAAATATGAGAACAAAGTCATATTTTGATAATCTCTGCTAAAAAACTTTCCCTTTAATATAACAGAGCCGCTATAAAAAAAACTATAGCGGCTCTGTGTTTTATTTGATTATTGTCGGACAAGTATACATTTTTTAATGAATTATTGACCGATTGGTAAAATTAAGCGCGCGCGCTGCTTTCACCATGTTCACGATCTAAACCAAAAGCGGTGTGTAGACAACGAACAGCAAGTTCAAGATATTTCTCGTCAATAATGACAGAAACTTTAATTTCAGATGTTGAAATCATGAGGATATTAATACCTTCATCAGCAAGGGCAGTGAACATCTTGCTCGCTACGCCTGCATGTGAACGCATACCTACACCCACGATAGACACTTTAACGATATCATCACGTGTTGAAACTTCACGTGCACCAATATTTTTGGCAGTTTCGTTTAAGATTTTTTCAGCTTTAGCTAAATCAACACGGTTTACAGTAAAGGTGAAATCTGTTGTGCCATCTTCTTCAACATTTTGCACTATCATATCGACTTCGATATTGGCATCACTTACTGGTGATAAAATTTTAGAAGCAATACCTGGTTCATCAGGTACACCTAAAATCGTTAATTTTGCTTCGTCACGGTTAAAAGCAATACCTGCAATAATTGGCTGTTCCATAGTATCTTCCGCCTCAGTAGTAATGAGTGTACCTACATTTTCTTTAAATTCGTCGTCAAACACGCCGTCGTTATCATTATCAAAACTTGATAATACACGCAAAGGAACTTGATATTTTCCGGCAAATTCTACTGAGCGAATTTGTAAAACTTTTGAACCTAATGAAGCCATTTCTAACATTTCTTCAAAAGAAATACGGTCGATTTTTTTGGCTTTAGGAGCAACACGAGGGTCAGTGGTGTAAACGCCATCTACATCAGTGTAAATTTGGCATTCATCTGCTTTTAGAGCAGCAGCAAGAGCAACACCAGAAGTATCTGAACCGCCACGACCTAGAGTTGTGATATTTCCGTTAGCATCAAAGCCTTGGAAACCCGCAACGACAATAACACGGCCTGCATTTAGGTCATTGGTCATGACATCTGTATCAATAGACTCAATACGCGCCTTGGTAAATGCACTGTCAGTTTTAATACCGACTTGACGTCCGGTATAGGATTTAGCTTCCACACCAATCGAGTTAAGTGCCATAGCTAACATGGAAATCGTCACCTGTTCACCGGTTGAAACCATTTGGTCTAACTCGCGTGGGTCAGGTGTTTCGGTAATGGCTTTAGCGAGAGCTAGTAAGCGGTTTGTTTCACCACTCATTGCAGATACGACCACAACAACCTTGTGACCGTGATCATGCCAACGCTTCACACGACGAGCAACATTTAAAATGCGCTCGGGGGTACCCATAGAAGTACCGCCATATTTTTGAACGATTAATGCCATAGTTTTTCCATATAAGCCATGACCCTGAGAGGCTTTTCAGGGTCAGTTACACAAAAAGTGAAGTCTTATTTTTGTTCAAGCCATGCAGGTAATGCAGCAATAACTTGTCCAAACTTCTCGTTAAGTGGCGCGCCACCTTGTGCTAAGTCAGGTTTACCACCACCTTTACCACCTAGCTCGGTTGCTAGATGCTTGATGATGTCACCTGCTTTTAGATTTGCAGTGTATTGTGATGCAACTGAAGCAAGCAGGCTAACTTTGTCACCCTCTACGCCAGCTAACACAATGACTGCGTTCTCTAATTTTGATTTAACACTGTCGTGCAAGTTGCGAAGTGATTTCGCATCTACACCTTGAACAGTGGTAATAAGCGTTTGACGACCAGAAATCGTTTGTACCTGATCAATCAATTCTGACGCTTGGAAGTTTGCCAATTTCTGATTGAGTTGTTCAATCTGCTTTTGTAATGTAGAAACAAGCTCTACATTGGCTTGTACACGCTCAACAGTTTGGTCTTTCTGTGCTTTTAATAAGCCATTAATGTGCTGGATATCTGAATCAGTTTTTTGTACTACATCTAAAGCTTTAGTGCCTGTAACTGCTTCAATACGGCGTACACCAGCAGCCACACCACCTTCAGAAGTGATTTTAAATAAACCAATATCACCTGTACGCTTAACGTGAATACCACCACAAAGTTCAATCGAGAAGTTTTTCTCATCAATTACTGAACCCATAGCAAGAACACGAACTTCATTACCGTATTTTTCACCGAACAACATCATGGCACCTTTGGCTTTTGCCGCTTCGATGTCAAGTAGTTCAGTGGTTACTGCGGTATTTGCAATAATTTCTGCATTGACCAAACGCTCAACCTGTTGCAACTGTTCAAAAGTTACTGGTTGGTCATTAGCAAAGTCAAAACGTAAGATATCACTTGCAACTAAAGAACCTTTTTGTTGTACGTGTGATCCTAAAATTTGACGTAGAGCAGCATGTAATAGGTGAGTTGCCGAGTGGTTACGAGCTGTTGCATCACGAATGTCTGCTTTAACAATCGCTTCAACGTTTTGATCGGCTTTAAGATTACCAACGGTCACAATACCTTGATGAACAAAGGCACCTCCTGACTTTTTCGTATCTTGAACTTCAAAAATACCAGTTTCATTTTTGAAGATACCCGTATCACCAATCTGACCACCACTTTCTGCATAGAAAGGAGTTTGGTTTAAAACGATAAGTGCTTCATCACCTTCAGAAACTTCATCAACCTGTACGCCATCTTTGTAGATCGCTACAATTTGGCCTTGACCAGTGGTGTTGATATAACCGTCAAATTGGGTTTCGCCTTCAACTTGTACAATGCTGTTGTAATCAACTGCGAATTTACCAGCATCACGTGCACGTTGACGTTGTGCAGCCATTTCTACTTCGAAACCAGCTTCATCAATAATAAAGTCACGTTCACGTGCAATATCAGCAGTTAAGTCTGTTGGGAAGCCATAAGTGTCGTAAAGCTTAAATACAGTCGCACCAGGAATGGTCTTATCTTTTAATTGAGCAAGTTCACCTTCAAGTAGTTTTAAACCTTGCTCAAGTGTTTTAGCAAAC
This sequence comes from Acinetobacter sp. IK31, assembly GCF_035615195.1. NCBI lineage: Bacteria > Pseudomonadati > Pseudomonadota > Gammaproteobacteria > Moraxellales > Moraxellaceae > Acinetobacter > Acinetobacter sp. IK31. The sequence goes on from NZ_JANBOB010000015.1 coordinate 65,912, forward strand.
TGTTCTTCTTCACGAATTAAAGTTGCTTCGATTACATCTTTGCGCGCTACAAGTTCTGGATAAGCCTCACCCATAGCTTCGATTAACGGTTGCAACATTTTGTAGAAGAATGTACCTGTTGCACCAAGTTTATTACCGTGACGCACAGCGCGACGGATAATACGACGTAATACATAGCCGCGGCCTTCGTTGCTTGGGTTTACACCATCAGCAATTAAGAAACAGCATGAACGCGCATGATCTGCAACTACACGTAAAGACGGCTGACCTTCGTCTTCAATACCAATAATGTTTGCAGCAGCTTTTAATAAGTGCTGGAACAAGTCAATGTCATAGTTTGAATTAACATGTTGCAATACAGCTGAGATACGCTCCAAGCCCATACCTGTATCAACAGATGGAGCAGGGAGTGGGTGAAGTACGCCATCAGCAGTACGGTTAAACTGCATGAAAACGTTATTCCAAATTTCAATGAAACGGTCGCCATCTTCTTCTGGAGAGCCTGGTAAACCACCCCAAATGTGATCGCCATGGTCAAAGAAAATTTCAGAACATGGACCACATGGACCTGTGTCACCCATTGCCCAGAAGTTATCAGATGCGTATTTTTCGCCTTTATTATCACCAATACGGATAATGCGTTCAGGCGCTAAACCAATTTCTTTATTCCAGATGTCATAGGCTTCATCATCGGTGTGATAAACGGTCGCATATAAACGGTCTTTAGGAAGAGCTAGCCATTCATCGCTAGTTAAAAATTCCCAAGCAAATTTAAGTGCATCACGCTTGAAATAATCACCAAATGAGAAATTACCTAACATTTCAAAGAATGTATGGTGACGAGCAGTGTAACCAACGTTATCTAAATCATTATGTTTGCCGCCAGCACGTACACATTTTTGTGATGTAGTTGCACGTACATAGTCACGTTTTTCAAGACCTAAGAAGCAGTCTTTAAACTGGTTCATCCCAGCATTTGTAAATAATAAAGTTGGGTCGTTGGCAGGAACAAGAGAACTCGACGCGACACGTGTATGCCCTTGCGTCTCAAAGTAGCGCAAAAATGCTTCACGAATTTCAGCAGATGTCATTAAACGAGTACTCACAACCAAGTCACTCCATATTTTCGAATTTGGCTAAATGTATCAATGCCTGTTTGTTTATGCCAAACCTGAGCATTTGATACGGGGCTTATTTTTTAAAAACGCTAAATTGTAGCGGAAAAACCCCACCGAACCAACGATTTTAAAAGGAATATCTTACAAAACTGTGATTTGGCTAAAAATCTATATTCAATTAGCCGTGACGTGCTTTACTATATGCCTTCTTTAGCTTGTAGTTTTGTAGATAAGGATAGGTCATGCAACGTATCGCCATTAATGGGTTTGGTCGAATTGGACGTAATGTTTTACGTGCCTGGTTTGAGAGTCCAAAACAATTTCATTTTGAAATCGTGGCGATTAACGACATAGCAGATGTACAAACACTCGTGCATTTATTTAAATATGACTCAACACATGGCCGTTTTAATGGAAATGTAGAAATATTTATTGAAAATGAAAAAGTTTTTTTGAACATTCAATCAAATCAAAGAACGCTAAAAGTGGAAGTTTTAAAACAGGAACAACCTGAGCTTTTGCCATGGTCTAGTTTAGATGTTGATGTCGTACTTGAGTGTACTGGACTGTTCCGTTCCCATGCTGATGCAACTCGCCATCTACAAGCTGGAGCAAAACGGGTAATTATTGGTGCAGCACCTTTTGACCATGTCGACGCAGCAATTGTTTATGGTGTGAACCATAATGAAGTTAAAGTAACAGATCAGATCATATCGAGTGTGTCATGTACTACGCAGGCTTTGGTCCCATTGGTAAAAATCATTGATGATGCTTTTGGTATTGAAACTGCGCTTATGACAGAAATCCATGCGGTGACAGCAGACCAGTCTGTACTTGATCACGCGCATCGTGATTTACGTCGTGCTAGAGCTTCTGGGCAAAATATTATACCGACCACTTCTAGCGCACTCGGTGCATTAAAGCGTGTTATGCCTAAAATGGAAGACCGTATCGATGGTTATTCAATTCGAGTACCTACCATTAATGTGGCGGCAATTGACTTAACTTTTATCGCTCAATCGCCAATTACTATTCATCATATTAATGAAGTACTGATTAAAGCTTCTCAAACAGATTATGCGGAAATTATGGCTGTTACTGATGAACCATTAGTTTCAAGTGATTTCAACCATTCTCCTTATTCTCTTATTGTTGATTTAACCCAGACAATGGTGGTGGGGCATCAGGCTAAAGTATTTGCTTGGTACGATAATGAATGGGGCTATGCAAATCGATTATTGGATTTGTGTGATTCTTTCTAAAAGTGAATTTAAATAATTTAAGGATGTTAAATTAACATCCTTTTTTATAATTACTAATTTGAAATATAAAAAGTTAAAAATAATTAAAATTCTAAATATTAGTGTTGTGTAAAATTATATCTATTTGTATGATTCGCAAACATTAAAATTTTAATTATAGAGTTCATATGAAATTTAACTCAAAAAAAATAAGTGGTTTTTTAGTTTTTACATCTACTATTATTTTAACTGCTTGTGGTGGTGGAGGCTCAGATCAAAATACTAATGATCAAGCTGAAAATAATTTAGAAAAAGACGATGCGATTTATCAAGTTTATTATCAACCTTCTAATTTTTCTTCAGAAGTTTATAGTGATTTTTTTGAAATCACTCAATATCCAATTAAAAATGATGAAATCTTCTTTGCAAAGTCACATAACAAACCGTTAGAAGCCGAACTTTTAACTGAAAAGAAAGTTTTAAATAAAGGCACACTACAAACAAATGTTGTAAAAAGATTGAATCCTAGTAGTTGGACTTATGAACTAACCTCTGATCTGAAACAAAACTTAAATTTTGAAATCGTTAAGTTAGATGGGGAAAATATCTTTGACCGTGTATTACCGGGCTATAAAGAACATAAAAATCTAGAAACGGGCCTTCATAATCAACTTGATAAAAATTTAATTGAATTCTATCAAAACTATAATAGTGCTACATTTCCTAAAAATAGTTATTGTTACCGTTTAAAAGAGATGCAGTGGAATCAATCTTATATTTCATATATGTCTAGCTTTAATACAAACTCGTCTTTTAGTGAGCGAAAGCAGCAAATCATCGAAAGGTATAATAACTTAAGCCAAGATAGAAAGTATTTTAGGCTCCTAAATTCGCAATGGTATGGCTATAAATTAACTGTGTTGGAAAACTTAGAAACTGGTGATATTCAAAGTGCATTAGGAAATAATAATGACCAGTCTGCTTTGATCGATTTTGTATCAAGCAGCTTATGGAATGCTGATAGAAGTTTGGCATATGAGAAATCTCATCTTGTTTCTATAGAAGATAACCCGCTTAACCCTGTGTATTCATCAATTGCTTTAAAACAGAAACTAAAAATCGCAAATCTTGAAAAAGGTTGCTTTGCTTTTAATACTCAAGCAGCTCAAGCTATTCAAAGATTAAATCTGGTGAATTGGAAACAAGGCGATAGTTCAGTTATTGGCCCTTTCTTTGGTCGAAGAACTTTTGATTATAATTTAAGTGAGTGATAGTAAGATATTGAATCCATTTACTAATTCATAAAAACTTCTTTTTGACTTTAGAGTTTATTAGGAAAGATTTATGCAAATTGTCAGGTGCATGGCACAAAGTATCATGCTACACTAAGAGAAATCGGGTGTGTTCCCGATTTTTTTATGTGGGGTCGTTCCACGTTGATCAGATTTTAGGCTTGAAATATGACCATTTCAGAGACATGGTTGCTGCCTGACGGGGTAGCAGATGTATTGCCGGAACAGGCACAAGTCATTGAAAAACTTCGCCGTGAAGCTTTAGATTTCCTCGCGGTGCGAGGTTATCAATTGGTATATACACCATTTATCGAATACATCGAATCGCTGTCTTCATTATCAGAATCAAATCAAGACTTGGATTTAGTAACTTTTAAGGTTATTGATCAGCTCTCAGGCCGTTTACTCGGTGTTCGTGCTGATATGACACCACAAGTTGCACGTATTGATGCACATGTAAGACCAGTTGAAGGCGTTGCACGTTACTGTTATTCAGGGACTGTATTACATACTAAACCACAAAATTTCAATGCTACTCGTGCACCTTTACAATTAGGTGCAGAGTTATATGGCCACGACAGTATCGAAGCTGATGTCGAAATGGTCGGTGTTATGCTGGGGTTGATTGAGAACATCTATACTTTGCAAGGCGCGCATTTAGATTTGGGCCATGTAGGGTTGTTCCGTAGTCTAGTCAAGTATGCTGGACTGCCAAAAAATGAAGAACATGAGCTGTCTGATCTTTATCAAAGAAAAGCGTTACCAGAGTTAGCAGAATTTACTCAAAGCCTGAATATGGGTTCTGATTTCTATGCGCTTGGCCGTTATTCTAGTGATCTAGAAGCATTACAGACGAATTTAAGTGCCAATATTTTGCAAGATTCTGAATTTAAGTCAGCATTAGATGCACTTAAAACGACGCTTAAGCAAATTAAAGGTCGTTGGCCAAATCTCAATATCGGTATCGATGTTGTAGAGCTACGTAGTTACCACTACCACACTGGTTTAATGTATGCAGTCTATGCGCCGAACCGTGCTGCGCCGTTAGCGCAGGGTGGTCGTTACGATGGTATTGGTGAGCATTTTGGTCGCGCACGTCCTGCTACTGGCTTTAGTTGTGATTTATATGCCTTAGGTGCAAATCAGTTCGCAGAGATCGAAACTGTTGTTGCTCCAAAAGGTACAGAACAGGATTTACTCAAAGCAATTTCTAATGCACGTGCTCAAGGTTTACGTGTGGTTCAATTGCTCGGTAATGATGATTTAAGTTCTATTCCTTATGCTACACATCAACTTGTGTCGCAAAATGGACAATGGAATATTGAAAAGATTTAATCGCCACCAGTAAATTTTACTGGCGGCTCTCAATTTTAACAGCATGATGTAATGAGGCTATTATGGGCAAAAATGTTGTGGTACTTGGTACCCAATGGGGCGACGAAGGTAAAGGTAAAATCGTCGACCTGCTCACAGATCAGGCGGCTGCGGTAGTACGTTATCAAGGCGGACATAACGCAGGTCATACTCTTGTCGTAGGTGGTAAAAAAACTGTATTGCACCTCATTCCATCAGGTATTTTACGTGAAAACGTATTGTGCTTAATTGGTAATGGTGTGGTACTTTCACCAGCCGCGTTAATTGAAGAAATGGGAATTTTGGAAGCAGAAGGAGTTCCTGTTAAAGAACGCCTACGTATTTCTCCAAACTGTCCACTCATTTTGCCTAACCACATTGCACTTGATCAGGCGCGTGAAAAGAAACGTGGTAATGCTAAAATCGGTACTACAGGTCGTGGTATCGGTCCTGCGTACGAAGATAAAGTAGCTCGTCGTGCAGTGCGTGTTGCTGATCTTGTTCGTGGTGGCGCAGCATTAGAAGAAAAACTGTCTGAAATGCTTGAGTTACATAACTTCCAGTTAACTCAGTTCTACGGTGTAGAAGCTGTTAAATTTGAAGATGTATTGGCTCTTTGCAACCAATGGCGTGAAGTCCTTGCTCCATTAATAGTTGATGTGACTAAAGTGTTGCATGATTATCGCAAAGAAGGTAAAGCTGTAATGTTTGAAGGAGCTCAAGGCTCACTTCTAGATATTGACCACGGTACTTATCCATATGTTACAAGTTCAAATACAACTGCTGGTGGCGTAAGCTCTGGTTCAGGTATGGGACCTTTACATCTTGATTATGTATTAGGTATTACTAAGGCTTATACAACACGTGTAGGTGCTGGTCCATTCCCAACTGAATTGGTTTACGATGCAGCAGCTGATGCTGGTGATCCAGTGGGTAAACACCTTGGCACAGTAGGTCATGAGTTTGGTGCTTCTACTGGTCGTCAACGTCGTTGTGGTTGGTTCGATGCTGAAATCCTTCGCCGTTCTGTAGATGTAAACTCACTTTCTGGTATTTGCTTAACTAAACTTGACGTTTTAGATGGTTTAGAAGAAGTGAAAATCTGTGTGGGCTATGAAAATACAGATTCAGGCTGTGTAGGTTCTTCTGATGCGGTTTCTTTTGAATGCTTGAAACCAATTTATGAAACTATGCCTGGTTGGAGCGAGTCGACTGTTGGTTTAACCAGTATCGACCAATTACCAGCAAATGCTTTGGCATATGTGAAGCGTATTGAACAGTTAATCGAATGTCCGATTGATATTGTTTCAACTGGTCCAGACCGCGCAGAAACAATTGTTTTACGTCATCCATTCTCTGCTTAATTAGGCAAAGATTGAAAAGCCTCCTGAAAGGGGGGCTTTTTTTATACGCGACTAAAGTGCAGTTTTTGTTTTATTCGATTCAGATTAAAACGTTATATATAGATAAGGAATGATGGGCTTAGGATGAAGCTGCAACCAACTATTTCAAAAACAATTTTTTATTCTTTTTTATTTGCTATAGGTGGTTCACCAACATTAGCGATGTTGGTCATTTATGGACAAACATATCATGAAGATTTCTTTATGACTGCTTTTATGAGTTTGTCAGTATTGTTCGCATGCGTGTTAATTCCTGTTGTTTTCATACAAAATAGCTATTTACTCTGGAAAAGGAAAAGTCCTAATCTTGAAGAGAAAGTTAAGACCTTAAGTCATGTCTATCTTGGCTTAAATATAATATGTTTGATTTTCTGGATTTATTTGATGACTTTATCTGCTTGATCGTTACATAAATACTATGATCATGAAGAAATGAGACATTCAAAGCGTGGGCAGTATTTCTTATAATAAGTGTAAAAGAATAAACAGCTTTTTTAACGATTTAGGTGATCCGTGTTATGAATAAAAAACTCTTTTTAAGCTTGTGTGCTGCAAGTGTGATGACCATTTCTGGCTGTGCAACCGTAGCTGATATGGCAGGTGCCGATACAGCGACCTTAAATGCTCAATCGGCTCAAGGTTTTAATAAAATGGTGCAGGAAGCACGTGGTAAGGGTGCGCTAGATGCTAGCTCTAGTACATATAACCGCATTAATGCTGTATTCAACCGTTTGAAACCGTATGCAAACCAGATGAACCAGACGGGTCAGCCATTTAGCTGGCAATTGGCAGTGTTGAAGTCTGATACGATTAATGCCTATGTAGCACCAGGTGGTAAAGTTGTGTTCTATACAGGTATTGTCAACAAATTGAACTTAACTGATGCGGAAATTGCAGCGGTTATGGGGCATGAAATGACTCACGCTTTAGAAGAGCACGCAAAAAGTAAAATTGGCGCTCAGGCTTTGACTGATTTGGCATTAGGTATTGGTTTAAGCTATGCCGGTAACAATGTAGGCCAGCTTGGAACTGCTGCTGCTCAGTTGGGTTCGCAAGTGGGTGTAGGCTTACCATATTCTCGTAGCTTGGAAAGTCGTGCTGACCAAGGTGGTTTAATGCTAATGGCGCGTGCAGGTTATAACCCAAATGCTGCGATTACACTTTGGGAAAAAATGAACAAGCTTGAAGGTGGTGGTGGTTCATCTTTCTTGTCTACTCACCCATCTAATTCGCAGCGTATTGGCGAAATGCGTAAGAACTTACCTGCGGCAATGGCAGTTTATAATAGCCGTAAATAAGATATAGATTTTTTATAGATAAAGAAAACGGATGCTTAAGCATCCGTTTTTTATTTAGGGTGCAGGGTTGGGCTGTTGAGTGTGAATGGCCTCAATACCTTGCAAAACTTCAGCAGATAATTCAATTTCAAATGCCTGAATATTTTCTTTAAGTTGGTCTAGGTTCGTGGCACCAATAATTGTGCTGGTCACAAAGAATTGTTGTTTGATAAAGGCTAATGCCATTTGGGTTAAGCTTAGTCCATGTTTCTCAGCTAGCTGTGCATATTGCTCAGTTGCCCATTCGCTTTGAGGGTTACTGTAGCGGCTAAAACGTGGAAATAATGTGACACGAGCATTAGCGGGGCGAGCGCCATTTCTAAACTTGCCAGAGAGATAGCCAAAAGCAAGAGGAGAGTAAGCGAGTAAACCAACATCTTCATATTTAGCAATTTCAGACATACCTATTTCATAAGTACGGTTGAGTAGACTATATGGGTTTTGAACGCTTACGAACTTGCTTACACCTAATTTTTCAGCCAAATGTAAAAACTTCATAGTGCCCCATGGCGTTTCATTCGATAAACCAATATAGCGAATGCGCCCGCGGTTAATCTCTTCTTGTAGAGCAAGTAATGTTTCTTCTAAAGGAGTGGTGTCGTAATCATTTTGAGCTTGTTGGTTACCATAAGCTAGCGTACCAAAGAAGTTGGTATGACGTTCAGGCCAATGGAGTTGATAAAGGTCGATATAATCGGTTTGGAGACGTTTTAGTGAGTTATCTAGGGCTTTAGCAATATGATCGCTGTTGAAGCGCGTATGGCCTTCTCTGATGTGTGTTCCTCCAAAGCCTGGTCCGGCAATCTTAGAGGCGAGGAAGACTTTATCACGTTGACCATTTTGGGCAAACCAATTGCCAATAATGGTTTCTGTTGCACCATAAGTTTCAGGTTTTGGCGGAACCGAATACATCTCTGCCGTATCCCAAAAATATAAACCGTGTGCCAAAGCATAATTGAGTTGTTCAAATGCTTCTTGCTGGGAGTTTTGCTCACCAAATGTCATGGTGCCTAAACAAATTTCTGGAAGCTTGAGGCCTGTGCGACTAAGTGGGTTAAATTGCATACAGCGGAATCCTTGGAAATTTTGAGTTAGCCTAACGGAGAATATGTATTCAACTTAAATCATAAAATTAGAATAGTTTGTAAGTTTTGTGTATTAACTCATTGTTGCACATAAAAAAAGCAAACCGAAGTTTGCTTTTTATTAAAAATTTAATAAATTTTATTCTTCATCTTCGAATTCTTCATCAGTAACAGGTGCCTCTTCTAATGAAACATCAAAAATAAGAATAGCTTTACCATCTGTCTGGATCATGCCTTGATCTTCTAAGGTTTTGAGTACACGGCCAACCATCTCACGTGAACAACCTACAATACGGCCAATTTCTTGACGAGTAATACGAATTTGACGACCATTTGGCAAAATCATTGCTTCTGGCTGTGAAGAGAGGTCGATTAAACAACGCGCAATACGCCCAGACACATCAATAAATGCAAGATCTGTCATTTTACGAGTCGTATTTTTTAGACGACGAACCAATTGTGCAAAAACAGCATAACTTAAGTCTGGATATTGTTTGCTAAGTTCGTGGAAGTTGTCATAAGAAATTTCTGCAATTTCACAGACATCACGAGTACGAACTTCAGCTGTACGTTGAGGGTTCGGTTCGAAAAGCCCCATTTCCCCAAAAAAGTCGCCTGGATTCAAATATGCAACAACGATTTCACGTTCATCATCTTCACGTAAAATAATTGAAACTGAACCTTTTAAAATTAAATATAAAGATTTCGACTCTGTTCCTGCATCAACAATTGTGGTTCGTTTTGGATATCTGTTGATGTGAGCACGTTTTAACAATGCTTTAACGGATTCAGGTAGTTGCCCCGGGGATAAAGCATCTGTGCTGAGTTGTGAAAAATTTGAAGTCATGCTTAATATGTTCCGAATAGGGTAAACAATTCACACAAGCCCGAGATGAGCTATTACACAGAAGAGATGAAATTCCTTATCAACTCATTTTATGTTAGTGTACAAAACAAGGGTCTGTTGACATTTCACAGATGGTTGCGACATAAGACAATTCTTTTAGACGTTACCAAGCAAGAGCTATGAAATTTAGCCATTCTAAATAAATAGATCTTAACAACGGAACGTACAAAATAAAATGGTCTTGCGCTATGCCTGCGCTGCTTAAATGGCAACTCAGATTATGGCTGAAATTTCACAAACTATATAACAAAACTGGACAAAGGATTGCCATTGTCTGGGTTTTGCGTCTTATTTGGATTAATTTTTAGCTCTAACGCAATCCATAGATGAAATGTCAACAGACCCTGCTTAAATTTATAATTTTTTTTAGGTAGTTGCAATGCAAACAAGTGTACATTGGCTAGAGAATGTTGCTTTTGAAGCGAAATCTGATAGTGGGCATAGTGTCATCATGGATGGCTCACCTGAGTATGGGGGTGAAAACCGTGGCCCACGTCCTATGGAGTTGCTATTAATGGGACTTGGTGGGTGTGCTTCGTTTGATATTGTGACTATTTTAAAGAAATCTCGCCAAGATGTGACGAATGTCGTATGTAATTTAAAAGCTGAGCGCGCTGACACAATTCCGGCTGTTTTTACTAAAATCCACTTACACTTTGTGGTAACGGGCAAAGCTGTGAAAGAAAAACAGATTGCGAAAGCGGTTGAATTGTCTGCTGAAAAATATTGTTCAGCGAGTAAAATGCTTTCCGATGGTGGTGTTGAAATTACCCATGACTTCGAAATTATTGAAGCGGAATAAGGCAGTTTTTTGATAGATAGAAAGAAGAAGCTAACATTAGAGTTGGCTTTTTTATTGTCAAAAATAACTAAAAAATAAGAGGGGATGAAAGTGAATATTCGTTTTGCTAAATGGGAAGATACTCATGCAATATGCGATTTACTTAAACAGATGGGCTACTCACAGCCACTAATTCTTATTCAAGAAAAATTTAAAATCTTACATAACGACCCAAAAGCAGTAATCTTGATTGCTGAAGAGGATGACCAGATTTTCGGTTTTTTATCGCTTTATTTTATTCCACAAATTGCATTACAAGGGGACTTTGCCAAAGTATGCTATTTGTGTGTTGATGAAAATATACGAAGTAAAGGTATTGGGCATTTGCTTTTACAACAGGCTGAGCAATTGGCAAGGCAACGGGGATGTGACCGGATGGAACTGCATTCTGGAGAACAGAGAACATTGGCGCACCAGTTTTACTTACGAGAAGGTTATGTTGATGCGCCTAAATATTTTCGAAAAAAACTAAATTAGTGCGTTTTACCTAAGAATAACTGAGGATCTACTCGTGCATTATTCAGGCTCATACCCCAATGTAAGTGCGGGCCTGTAACACGTCCAGTTTTACCCACCAAGCCTAAAACTTCTCCTTGGCGAATATGTTGACCTTTCTCTACTTTAATTGCGCTTAAATGGCAGAACATACTGATTAAGCCTTGCCCGTGATCAATTAATACCGTTTGACCATTAAAAAAATAAGATCCTGTTTGGATTACAACACCATCTGCTGGTGCAACTGCTTTTTGTCCTACTGGTGCAGGGATGTCTAAACCTGAGTGGGGTGCACGCTCTTCACCATTAAAGAAGCGTTTTCTTCCAAAAGAGTTGCTGAATTTCCCTGAAGTTGGGCGTATAAATGCTGGTAGGGCTTGCCATGAACTCTGTGTAAATGAGCTATACACATTATTTTGTTCTTTCGCTTCTTGAGCATAACGATCTAACTGACTTTGGTTGGGATTCACATAGTCTTGGTTAGTAACTTTAATCCGTTGCTCAGCGTAAGGATAGGACTTAACTTCTATTTGAATAGGGGTTTTGTTCGTATCAAGTTGTACAGTACCAAGTGGGGTAGATAACGGAATACCGAATACAGCATAACGCTGCTGGCCTTCCTGACTGATTAAAACTGGCTTTTGTTGAAAGGTGACCCGAGTAATATCACTTGTTAAAGGAATCACTGCGATTCCGCCAGCTCTTCGAGAGTCTTGGGGAAGCTCGGCAAAGCAGTAAAAAGGTATTGATGTAAAAATTAAAGTGGAGATGAGTTTTTTTATTAGCATAACAACAATAATTTTATAAAAGAATATTAGAGATTATATCAGTAAGTTTTAATTAAGAGATATTTTAATTTTTTTAACAATGAGTTTTATTTGTTATTTTATTTTAATAATTCAGTATTTTTTTAATATATTCATCTTTGTTTTTATATTTTTTTATCTTATATTTTAAATTTTCTAAACTCATTTTTTATTAAAATTGTTTGTTAATCCTTAGTATTTTTCTTTTATTTTAAATATCTTGTTATTTTAATTTTTATTGTCAATAATGATTTTTTGGTTAAATTTGTAATCAAAATTCTAATTATTATATAAATATTTTAAAGGACTTTAATATAATGTTAAATAACTCTTATGAAAATCGTTTTACTGAAGTATGGAAATATATGCAACGTGGGTTGGTTTATCCTTCACCCCATGCAATTTTTAGTACGGTTTGGCTTAATAAAGAGATTACACGGGAAAGAATTCGTCAGTTAATGATAGCTGTGCGTCAAGAGGTCAATAAGAATCCTGCACTTTCTAGTAAAAATACAACTTTGGCGATTGGAGTATCTTTTGATAACTGGGATGCAATTTGTAAAAAAGATGGTTTATCACGACCAAAAGGAATGCAATTACATTATCCAGAAGAAAAAAATCCAAATATCTCAAAAGTTTTTACTGATTCTAATGAAAGTTTTAAAAACTCGAATGGTGATATTTGGCTGCATGTGAAAAGTGATGATGCTAATGCATGTAAGATATTACAGGAATATATTAAGAAATTTTTAGCTTCAGATATTAAGGAAGTAGTGAGTCAGGTTACTGCTTCACAATCTAAAACTGGTCGCAATGGTAAGGTTCTAGGTTGTCGTTTTTCTGAGAACTTAAATAATCCGTCTGATCCAATTTCACTGGCAAAGCATACTTTAATTGGTGCAGAGGATATTGAGCACTTTGGTGGTTCATACATTTTATCTCAAAGGTTTCTGATTAACTGGGATCAAATCAACATGATGTCGGAAGATCAAATTGAAGATTTGATTGGACGTAAAACTGACGACACGATTATTCCAGACCGTGATAGCCGTTCGCACATTAAAGCTTCTCGTGTGCAAGATGAAAATGGAAATACTACACCTGTTTTGCGTCTGGGCTTACCGTTTGGCCGTGCTGAGGCAAATTCAAGTTTTAGAGTACCCAAATCGGTAACTAAAGCAGATGAAGAAGGGATTTACTTTGCTGGTTTTGCAAAAACTGCTGCCATTTTAGAAGAAGTGATGGCAAACCAAATTGGACCAAGACAAGATTCCATGAAAGGCTTCATGAATGATCGTCTATTCAATAATCTTCACTCAGACTTGGGCGGTATCTTCTATGTTCCGAGTTTAAAAGATTTAAAATTAGACGATGCTCCAGAATATTTAAATAATTTTAATTATCTGAACGACAACGACAACATGGATTGGGAGTCATTCCCAGGTATGGACTGGACGCGTTTTGATCGACATTATACGAACAGTTCTGATAATGGGTTAATGTATTACAACCACAGTAATTATCTTTTTAATATGGCGACTGGGCTAAATCCCCATAGTGATTTTTTTAATCCACCTTCTAATCGTATTTTAAGTCTACTAGAGAATACATTTTCTTTATGGCAAGACAACTGGTATTTCAATCGAAAACAAGAAGAAATTGAGCAAGGTGTAGATTATTACATTAACCAGTTTAATATCCATGATAAGCCTGAAAATATTATGGGTTTATCAATTATGCTACGTAAAGGCTGGGCCATCCGATTAAGCTTACAGTTATTCTCATCAGAAAAATATGGTTTCCGTGGACGGAAAATATTATTAAAAAATGGTGAAATGATTCCCTATTCGAGTAGACGTGAATGTGAAGGTAAGGTCATTTATGGATCAGATACGTATCGCATTATGCCTGATGAAATTATTGTTGGAGCTATGCCAAACCTGACTTTGGGTGAAGGCCGCTATGTAATGAAATATTTATCTGAGGAGGAGCGTCTTCAGGGCTTTCTGCGTAACTTAAGTGAAGCCTCAGGTGTAGGGCATGTTATTCCGAATTATAAAAAAGCACTAGATTTAGGTTTAGCTGGTCTACAACAAGAAATTGCTAAACATGCAAATAATGCTCAGACTCCAGAGAAGAAAGATTTCTATCAAGCTTCAGTATTGGCATTGAAAGGTATTTCTGAATATTTTTTAAATTACTCAAAACTCGCATTTAAAATTGCAGGGCAGATGCAAGAAGGACAAAAATTTGAAAAAGATAATTTAACTGCGATTGGTCATCGAATGGAAAAGTTGTCGAAGGGTAAACCAGAGACATTTATTGAGGCAGTTCAATTTATTTTTACATTGCATAGCTGTTTGCATTTAAATGGGGAACCAACCGCATTTGGACGAATGGATCAACTGTTGCAACCTTTCTTGGACAACCATTCGGCTACGCTTGAAGAAGCGCAAGAAATTATCGATGCGTTCTATATTAAGTTAGATGAAAAAGTACAGCAGAACCGTATTTTTATGGAAGATCATCAACCTTTCGGTAATCTTGCGATGGGTGGCAGTTCAGGCCCTTATCCTCAAGGAGCATCATTGGGGCAATGGATTCAACAGATTACAGTGGGTGGCACAGTAGCTGATGGTGAAGCAGATTTTTTAAAAACCAAACCAGCTTACAATGAGGTCACCAAATTATTCATTCGTGCATCAGGTCGCTTACCATTAAATGCCCCGTGTTTGTCTTTAAGAACCCGAAAAGATATTCCTGAAGATATTTTAGAAGAAGCTGCCCATGCAATTTTATCTGGTGGTGCTCATCCAATTTTATTAAATGATGAAAAACTCATTCCTAGTCTTCACCAGAGTGGAAATGGTGTAGGGGGAGATACACTCACTAATTTGCCAACTTGGAATTCTAAAGTCGATATTCGTTCAGCTCAAAATTATGCTTGCGATGGTTGTTATGAACCTCAGTTCCCAGGCGAAAACTGGTTCTCTTTAGGTGGTTTCTCAACTTTACAGCCGTTGGAGTGTGCACTAAATCAGGGTAAAACAATTTCAAGTGCCGGACAAAGTTATCTGTTTGGGCAAACTGTTTCATTAAATACTAAACCTGCCGATCAGATTGATAGCTTTGAAGAATTATTAGAGTTATACAAACAGCATTTTGAATTGCTCAATCGCAAGGCATTCAATGGGCAAATTCTAGGTTACGGTGCCAATACAGATATTTGTCCATCTCCAATTCTAAATATCTTGATGGATGACTGCTTGGCTAAAGGGCAAGATTTTTATAGTGGCGGTGCTAAATATAATATTTATGGACCGTGTTATATCTCGCTCAGTAATACGATTAACTCGTTGTATGCCATTAAGGCGATGGTTTTTGACCCGTTAACTGCAGTTACTACATTGCCTGAACTATTAGAGTGTCTGTGCTGTGACTGGGGATATAAAATGACTGAGCCATTTATTAGCAATTTAGCTGGTCATGCCCGTATTGCTGCTCAAGCGGATCGTTATAAGCGCTTACGTGAAATTGCTTTGGCACAACCACGTTATGGGCGAGGGAGTTCTGAAGTTGATAAACTAGGTGATGAGATTGTTAAAATGATTGCTGAGATATCAGTCAAGACATTTACTCATCCATGGCCACAATTCGCACAAAGTCTTAAAAGTTTGGCTGAACGCTATGGTTCAACAGAGCATCCATTTGGTATTCAGATTCAACCGGGTGTAGGAACTTTTGAAAATCATGTAGAAATGGGGGCATGGAATGGTGCGAGTGCTGATGGTCGCCGTTTAGGTACGACAGTAGCTTCTGATCTAAGTCCATCACCAAGTCCAGCAGATTTGGAAATTGATCATCAAAAAGTTGAGTTTAGCCGTGCTTTACAAGGTTTTGATGGTATCGGCACAGACTTAATGGCTGATGGAGCACCTACAGATTTTAATATTGGTGAAGACTTTGGAGTTAAAGAACTTGTAGCTATCCTGAAGCAATTCAGTCAAGGTAGTTCATCTAATATTTTAACAATAACAGTAGCTGACCCAGAAACATTTGCTCAAGCTGTGACATCACCTGAGCAATATAATTTGTTAAGAGTACGTACTGGTGGTTGGTCAAACTTCTTTACATCTGTGTTCCCTACTATTCAAGAGCAACATCAGCGTCGTCCAGTGTCAACGCCAGACTTACCCAAAGAAAAAACAGAACAAGCAAGATGCCCATTTCATCAATAGATTAATTGATTAATCATTTTGTTAAGGCAGTCTTTTTAAATAAAGGCTGCCTTCAATTATTTTAATATTTATAACTTTTAAAAATATCACAGCTTTCAAATTGCCATTTGTTATAAAAATTCAGATAAAAACATGACATTTTTGCTGTCTCTTAAAAATTATACAAAATGTACTTGAAATAGATCATTCATAAACCCATATTATAATGGAGTTTTACTCATTGTTGTTTTAATAACATTATGAAAAATATATAAAAATTTATTTGAAATCTGAAGAAGTGTTCCCATCTATTAGACAAGTACAAATTTGTTGTGAGGAATAACAAGAATGCGTTTTGAAAAATTTACAAACCGCTTGCAGCAAGCCCTTTCAGATGCTCAATCTTTAGCGATGGGTAAAGACCATACCGCGATCGCAGGTATTCATATTTTGTCTACCCTATTACAAGAGCCATCAAATATTAGTTTGTTGCAACAAGCAGGTGCACGGTTACCTGAACTTAAACAAAAGCTTGAGCAAGCTATAAAAGATGCTCCGATCATTGCGAATCCGACTGGAGATGTCAATTTAAACCCTGAAGCCGTTAAAGCACTTAATCTGGCAGATAGATATGCGCAAAAAGCGGGTGATGAATTTTTATCAACTGACTGGGTTCTATTAGGCTTAGCAGAGACAGGCGAAACTAAAAATATTTTAAGTGCCGTAGGTGTAACTCCTGACAGCTTACGTAAAGTTATTGAACATATTCGAGGTAGTGACAAAGTCATGAGTAATAATCACGAAGATCAGCGTGACTCACTTAATAAATATACGATTGATTTAACTGAACGTGCCTTAGCGGGAAAACTTGATCCAGTGATTGGGCGTGATGATGAAATTCGTCGTACTATTCAGGTCTTATCGCGTCGTACAAAAAACAACCCTGTACTCATTGGTGAGCCGGGTGTTGGTAAAACCGCTATTGTTGAAGGTTTGGCACAGCGTATTGTAAATGGTGAAGTACCAGAAGGCTTAAAAAGCAAACGAGTTTTATCATTAGATTTAGGTTCATTACTTGCTGGTGCTAAATATCGTGGTGAGTTTGAAGAGCGCTTAAAAGCTGTTTTAAAAGATTTGGCAAAACATGAAGGCGAAATCATCCTGTTTATTGACGAGCTACATACGCTTGTAGGCGCAGGTAAAGGTGATGGCGCAATGGATGCAGGGAACATGTTAAAACCTGCATTGGCGCGCGGTGAGTTGCGCTGTGTAGGTGCAACAACCTTAGATGAGTATCGCCAATATATTGAAAAAGATGCTGCATTAGAGCGTCGCTTCCAAAAAGTGTTGGTTGATGAACCAAGTGTTGAAGATACCATTGCGATTTTACGTGGTCTAAAAGAGAAATATGCCACTCACCATGGTGTGCAGATTTTAGACTCAGCGATTATTGCTGCGGCAAAAATGTCTCATCGCTACATTACAGATCGTCAATTACCAGACAAAGCAATTGACTTGATTGATGAAGCAGCTTCTCGTATTAAGATGGAAATTGACTCCAAACCAGAAGCGCTTGATAAGCTCGATCGCCGTTTAATTCAGTTGAAAATGCAATTGGAAGCTGTAAAAAAAGATGAAGATGTAGGCAGTAAAGCCGAAGTTACTCATCTTGAAAAACAGATTGCTGAAGTCGAGAAAGAATACAACGATCTGGAAGAAATCTGGAAATCTGAGAAGACTCTTGTAGAAGGTACTAAACAAGCTCAGGTTGAACTTGATAAAGCGCGTATTGCATTTGAAAAGGCTCAGCGTGAGGGTGATTTGGCTGAAGCAGCACGTTTACAGTATGGTGTAATTCCAGAGCTTCAAAAACAACTTGAGCAAGATGAAGTTGCAGAAGAGAACGAAGAGCCAAAACTTATTCGTACTAAAGTAACTGAAAATGAAATTGCTGAAGTCGTGAGTGCTGCAACCGGAATTCCAGTTGCGAAAATGCTGCAAGGCGAGCGTGAAAAGCTACTTAATATGGAAGGTTTTTTACACGACCGCGTTGTAGGGCAAGATGAAGCTGTGGTTGCCGTTTCGAATGCAGTTCGTCGTTCGCGTGCAGGCTTGTCCGATCCGAATCGTCCAAGTGGTTCATTCTTGTTCTTGGGGCCAACAGGTGTTGGTAAAACTGAGTTAACAAAAGCGCTAGCGAACTTCTTGTTTGACAGTGATGATGCTATGATTCGTATCGATATGAGTGAATTCATGGAGAAACATTCGGTCAGCCGTTTGGTTGGTGCGCCTCCAGGATATGTGGGTTATGAAGAAGGTGGGGTTTTAACTGAAGCTGTTCGCCGTAAACCATATAGTGTGGTGTTGTTTGATGAGGTTGAAAAAGCGCATCCAGATGTATTCAATATCTTGCTACAAGTGTTGGACGACGGACGTTTAACAGACTCACAGGGTCGAGTAGTCGACTTTAAAAACACGGTTATTGTGATGACATCCAACTTAGGTTCACAAGATGTACGTGAGCTAGGTGAGGGTGCAACAGATGATGACGTGCGTGCCATTGTAATGAATGCGGTAAGTCAGCATTTCCGTCCGGAATTTATTAACCGGATTGATGAGCTTGTGATTTTCCATTCACTCAAGAAAGCACAAATTCGAGGCATTGCCGATATTCAGTTGGATCGATTACGTTCACGACTTGTTGATCGTGATATGAGTTTAACTGTAGATGATACTGCCTTTGATTTATTGATTGATGCTGGTTTCGACCCTGTATATGGAGCGCGCCCATTGAAACGTGCGATTCAACAACAGATTGAAAACACATTAGCTCAAAAA
This sequence comes from Acinetobacter sp. IK31, assembly GCF_035615195.1. Classification (NCBI taxonomy): domain Bacteria; kingdom Pseudomonadati; phylum Pseudomonadota; class Gammaproteobacteria; order Moraxellales; family Moraxellaceae; genus Acinetobacter; species Acinetobacter sp. IK31. The sequence goes on from NZ_JANBOB010000015.1 coordinate 84,845, forward strand.
ATCTTGTCGGGTGATTTTGTCGCAGGCGATACCATTTTGGTTAAAGGCGAAAATGGGCATTTAGTCTTCGATAAAATGAAACTCAGCTAAGCTTTTTCTGCTAAAACCGAAAAGAGAATATGGAAACATATTCTCTTTTTTTATGGTGAGGCTGTTTGTGTTGTTGATGTGAGTAAAGCAACTACGGCATCTGAAACTTTCTGAGTTAATGTTCTTAATTTTTGTTCGGGGTGGCCAGATAAAAAATAATGGTAATGATAAATATGCTCTTGGTAAGAAATGCAGATAAAAAAAGTACCTACAGGCTTTTCTGGAGTTTCACTCCCTCCAGATTTTAATAGACCAGTACAACTTACAATAAGATCGGCTTGTTGAAATAACGTTTGACCCAGCTTACACATTTCTTCTGTGACTTGTGGTGACTCTGCTGTGTAAGTCTCTATTAACTTTGGATTGATATTTAAAATACTAACTTTAATGCTGGGGTCATAACTGACTAAACCGCCGAGTAAAATATCTGCACCGCTATTTTTATGAATGGAAAATTGGCTAGTCAAATAACCAGAACTGGCACTTTCAATAAATGCGACTTTAAGTTGAAGATTTTCTAATAATTGGCAGCACTGCTGAAGCATTATGTCACCTCGTATTGTGTCTACTTATAAATAAAATCAAATACAAATAAATTATAAAATCACAGTAAGTGATTTAGAGGTATCGTTCAAGTCTGAGATAACAATCTATAAAACGAATTGAATATTCAAAAATCTCTGTGAAAAAAATCAGATTTTAAAATGATCCATGTTAATGGTCGGGAAGTTTATTTATAACATTGCGACATGCTCAAAAAATTGTTAATTTTGTTCGATATAACAAACAATAACAATTTTAGGATGAATGAAATGAACAATAAACAAGGGTATATGCTGGGAATTTTGAGCGGTGTATCTGTATTATTATCAAATACATGGGCAGCACAACCAATGTCAGAAAGTGCGCTTGCAACTCAAACAGGAGCGATAACCACGTCTTTACCCGTCATTATTGCGAAAGCTCAGGACGATGCCAAAAAACCTGCGATAGAACAACAACAAGTGCGGCAGGCATTAGGAGATAACTATTTACAGCAAGTTCGATGGAATGCGCTTAGAACTAGCGTACTTTCGCCTTATCAAGAACAAAAACAGAATCATGTTATTGATAATAAAGAAAAGAAGAAGTTAGAAATGATTGCATTACCTGAAAGAGCAGATCGATTTACTAAATATGATTTTGAGTCAAAAAATGTTCATGGCGAGGTTATTATTACCGTGAAGTAATAATAACCTCTGGTTTCATTAATATTGATCTAGAGCAGGGTGCTGAATTTTCCATGCACGGTGGATTTTTTGGTTACGTTTAAAATCAAGACCGATAGTTTCAGAAGTGATTTCTTCAATCTGAAAAATAGCTTCAATTTCTTCGTCCATTTCAAAACCGCGATAGTTATTCGAGAAATAGAGCGTACCTTCACTGTGCAAACGGTTCATTGCGCGTTTAATAAGTGAAACATGGTCACGTTGTACATCGAATGTACCATAGAATTTTTTCGAGTTTGAGAATGTCGGTGGGTCAATAAAAATAAGATCGTATTGTTCATGACCCTCTTTTAACCACTCAAAACAGTCACTGGCAAAGAACATGTGTTGTTCATCTGGGTGATCTACAGTTAAGCCATTTAAAACGAAGTTTTCTTTTGACCAGTTTAAGTAGGTATTCGACAAATCTACACTTGTTGTGCTGGCAGCACCGCCCAGCGCAGCATGTAAGCTTGCAGTAGACGTATAACTATATAAGTTCAAGAAGTGTTTGCCACGTGCTTCTTGAGCAATACGTAAACGCATCTGACGGTGATCAAGGAACAAACCTGTATCGAGATAGTCAGTCAGGTTAACTAAAATTTTAGCTTTACCTTCTTGAACGATAAAACGTTTTGAAGCCGTACTTTGTTTCGTATATTGAGTTGTACCAGTTTGACGTGCACGTGTCTTAATAAAGATGGCATCGCGGTTTAAACCAGTAACAGCACGAATCGCAGCAAGCGCTAAATTAAAACGTTTTTTAGCTTTTTCAGGATCAATTGTTTTTGGTGGTGCATATTCCTGAACGTGTAAACGGTCACCATATAAGTCAACAGCGACATTAAAGTCAGGTAAGTCTGCATCATACAAACGTAAGCAATAAATATTTTCTTTAGTTGCCCATTTTTTCAAGGCAATCATATTTTTTTGCAAGCGATTAGCGAAGTCTTGTGCTTCTTCCATCTCAATAGGTTGGGCTTGCCAATTTACTAAAAATGGTTGATTCACTTTTTCTGGTTTGATTACACCGAAACGAATATAGATTGGCAACTTACCATTCATTAAACGTAAAGTTTCAGGTGCTTCAAACGCTAAAACATCAGATTGTTCAATTTGAGCTGCAATAATTGCTGCATATTGATTTGGAAAATGTTTTTGTAAAAGTGCTGATAAACCTAGGTATAGAGAACGGTTTGAAGCTTTTTCACCTAAACGTTCACCATACGGCGGGTTAGTCACAATAAATGCAGTTTTGCCTTCAGCAGCAAAATCTGGCCAGTCAGCTAAAGTACGTTCTTCGATTTGAATCTGACCTAATACATTTTCAAAGCCTGCCGCAATAATATTTTCACGGGTTGCTTTAATTGCTTCCCAGTCTGCATCGTAGGCATAAAATTTAGGTAAAGGTAACTCAAGTGCCTTTTCGTGACGCTCTGCTGCTTCTGCTTTAATTGAAAGCCAAAGGTCGCGGTCATGACCATGCCAGCCATTAAATCCGAAACGGCGAACAAGTCCGGGTGCACGGTCAGTTAAAATCATTAATGCTTCAATGATAAATGTGCCTGAACCACACATAGGGTCAAGTATAATCTCTGGATTACGCTGTTTGAGCTGAGCTTTTTGTAAAATTGCAGCAGCAAGGTTTTCTTTAATTGGTGCATCCGTCATAAAACGACGGTAGCCACGTTTATGTAGCGAGTCACCTGATAAATCTAGGCAGTAAGTATGTTCAGTTTTACCTGCCAAAGCATATATCGTAATTTCTGGTTGTTTGGTGTCAATGCTAGGACGGCGACCTACAGCTTCCATAAAGGAATCAACAACGCCATCTTTTACACGCAATGTAGCAAATTGCGTATTTACCATAATTTCACGTTCTGCATGTAAGCGGATTGCGAAAGTACTTTGTGGTGCAAAAATAAGCGACCAATCAAAGCTCATTGCGCCTTCATAAAGCTCTTCTGCTACATCACGGGCATCATGCGTAAATTCAAGTTCATACGTATGAATAGGAAGTAAAACACGAGAAGCGAGACGCGACCACATACAAATGCGGTAAGCTTCTTCAAGCGTCCCTTCAATGATTAAACGTCCTGCTTTACGTTCTGTCACTTTGGTGCCAAGTTGTTCTATTTCTTCTTGTAAGAGGGGTTCTAAACCATCAGCACAAGTAATCCAATAGTGGTTTAAACGTAAAGAGGTATTCATAAACTCGATTGACCAAAACATATAAATATTAACGATGCAAAGTTTAACGTATTTTGATGCCTAAAGGTTTTTAAATTATTGCAACCTATCATTTAGCAACCAATAAACTGATTTTTAAAGAGGAATAGCTTGAAAATGGTATGTATTTTGCTAGACCAATATTATGGATGGTTATTTATTTAACAGACATAGTCGGTTTTTAACCATTTTTATAATTTTAATGGATGGGGATGTTATAAATGAAAGACATGATGGGGAAAGGTTTTATTGCTAATGCGGATGCTTTCTCAGTAACCACACAAATATATGTACGTATGCGTAGAGTGACAGGGCGAGTAATAGATGCAATGTACGTGATTCAAAATAAAGATTACGCAAAGTATGTAATTGCGCTGGCATTAGAAACAGAAGATGACGATTTAAGACGATGCGTTGAGAGATTAAAAATGTTGGTAGACACGCTACCTGAACCTTCTGAAAAAGAAAAAATTGCTGTTGTTAAAGCCAATGAAGATTCAGAAATCACCGCCGAAGACATTTATCGGGCACAAGTTCCACACCATTATATAGGTGCATTGAGATAGTCTAGATCACGGTCTTAAATTTTCTGGTCAATTTAGGGCCTTATTCTGTAAAGTTCTTCTGCGAAAAGAGCGGAATTCAGCTACACTATGCACGTTTTCGCGATTCGACCCATAGGAATCCATTATGCATATTGCAGCGTTGCATCAGCCGAGTCAGGTTCAGCTCAATCAAGACGGAAATTTAAAACATTTTTTAACAATTGAGGGGCTTTCAAAAGAAAACCTCACTAAGATTTTAGATACCGCACAAAGCTTTTTAGATGATAATAATAATTTAATTAACCGTCCGCTCTTAGAAGGGTTGACGGTGATGAATCTTTTCTTTGAAAACTCCACCCGTACTCGTACTACTTTTGAAGCAGCAGCAAAACGCTTGTCTGCCAATGTATTGAATATTGATATTGCACGTTCAAGTACATCAAAAGGTGAAACGCTACGAGATACGCTCTGGAACCTTGAGGCAATGGCTGCCGATATTTTTGTTGTCCGCCATTCATCTTCGGGTGCTGCACATTTCATTGCTAAAGATGTGTGTCCAAAGGTCGCGATTATTAATGCTGGAGATGGTCGTCATGCCCATCCAACGCAAGCGATGCTCGATATGCTTACAATTCGCCGTGAAACAAAGAAACCGTTTGAAGAGTTGAGCGTTGCCATTATTGGTGACATTAAACATTCTCGTGTAGCACGTTCTGATGTTGCAGCATTACAAACACTAGGCTGTAAAGATATTCGTGTGATTGCACCGAATACGTTATTACCAGTGGGCTTTCCTGAATATGGCGAGCATGTCCGCTTGTTTAACAACATGGATGCAGGAATCGCAGATTGTGATGTGATTATTGCTCTACGTATTCAAAATGAGCGTATTGACTCTCCAGCATTATCTTCACAGTCTGAATTTTACCGAATGTATGGCTTAAACAAAGAACGTCTTGGTTTGGCTAAACCAGACTGTATTGTGATGCATCCGGGACCAATGAATCGTGGTGTGGAAATTGACTCAAGTGTGGCGGATGGAGACCAGTCGGTTATTTTAAAACAAGTAACTAACGGTATTGCTGTTCGTATGGCTGTGTTGGCACTGTCAATGCAAGGCCAACTCCAAGAGCAAGGTTTAATTGAAGCGATTACGTTGTAAGGAATGGATCACATGAGTATTGTAAAAATTGAAAATGTACGTGTGTTAGACCCAATCCAGAAAACCGACAACGTACAAACCGTATATATTCAAAATGGCAAACTGGTTGCTGCGGTAGAGCAAGTTGAACAAACACTTGATGGCCAAGGCAAATGGTTAATGCCAACCATGGTTGATTTGTGCGCACGTTTACGTGAACCTGGTCAACAGCAACACGGTACACTTAAATCTGAAGGTAAGGCAGCACGTACTAATGGTATTCTGCATGTCATTACCCCACCAGATTCAAAGCCGATTGTACAAGACAACGGTGCGCTTATTCATGGCTTGATTGAAAAGGCATGGCTTGATGGTGGCATTCATATGCATATCATTGGTGCTCAGACGCAAGGCTTAAATGGTAAACAACCTGCAAATATGGCTGGCCTGAAAAAGGGTGGTTGTACTGCTGTTTCAAATGCCAACGCCGCTTTTGAAAATGATGATGTGGTTATTCGTACTTTGGAATATGCAGCGGGTCTTGGCTTAACGGTTGTGTTCTATGCCGAAGAACCACAGATTGCTAAAGATGGATGTACACACGAAGGTTTTATTGCTTCTCGCCAAGGTCTGCCAATGATTCCGGCGCTTGCTGAAACTGTAGCGATTGCCAAATATTTGCTTATGATTGAAGCAACTGGCGTAAAAGCTCACTTTGGTTTGTTGTCTTGTGGTGCATCGGTTGACCTAATTCGTGCTGCTAAAGCAAAGGGCTTACCTGTGACTGCCGATGTTGCAATGCACCAGCTACATTTAACTGAACATTTAATAGACGGTTTTAATTCACTTGCACACGTTCGCCCACCATTGCGTTCTGAGCAAGATAAAGAACTTTTACGTCAAGGATTAAAAGAAGGTGTAATTGATGCAATTTGTACGCACCATGAGCCTTTAAGCAGTTCGGCAAAAATGGCACCATTTGCAGAAACTCAGCCGGGTATTACAGCTTTTGATACCTATGTATCTTTAGGGATTCAACTCATTAATGAGGGTTTATTCGAACCACTCGAATGGGTTGCTAAAGTAACGAGCGTACCAGCGCAGGTTGCCAATATGACCTCACGTTGGGAAGATGAAGCCGGATGGGTATTGGTAGATCCTGCTTTAAACTGGACAGTAAGCAAAGATACTATTTTATCGCAAGGGAAAAACACCCCTTTGTTAGGACAAACCTTAACGGGTAAAGTGCTTCAGACTTTTGCTAAATAATCAGACGATTAGTTAAAGTAATTTTAAAATATAAACAGGCAGATCAATACGATCTGCCTGTTTTGTAAATACTAGATGGAAAATTGTATATAAATTATATAAAAAACAACAAAAGGTTGAAGGAAGATTAGAATAAAAAACTATCAGCAAAGAGAACTATTTGAATAATCAAAAGTTGCTGGTTACGACGTATAAGATTCGGGAGAATAACCAATGTCGATAAACCCTATAGAATTGCTTAAAGAAAAAGTATCTTCAATATTATTAGATGAACAGGATGGATACCTAGGCGAAAAATCGAATGCTTTATCTAAGTTTTATCCAATTTTACTTTCATTATTAGCTGCTAAACCTGATCTTATCGGACAATTGAAAAACAGTTTGGCTCCTTCTTTATCAGACCTTTTTTCTCATAATGACCAAATCAAGAATACCGTGCTTACCCATTTAAGCGGTACAGCACCAAATAATGAAATTGAAAGTACACTCAACAGCGCGATTAAACCCAGCCTTAATGCAATTTCAGATGTTGCCGGAAATGACCAGCAAAGTATCGTGAATTATTTACGTCAACATGCAGAAACAATTCGTTCATATTTACCTGCATGGGCAGTGGGTCTATTAGCACCTTTAGGTGTTGGAGCAGGCTTATCTTCGGTTACACATTCAACTTCAACAGCTCCACCATTAGCCGCAGCCAGCGAAAAAACAGGTAAGTCTCGTGGGTTTTTGCCCATTATCGCTCTAATTATTCTGGGTCTTATCATTGCGTGGTTATGGCGTTCTTGTCAGCATAAAGAAGCTGTACCAGCACCAGAACCATCAGCTGCAAGTGGTGTTGAAGCCGCTGCTGCACCTGCTAGTTTAACTTTAAGCACAGATGATAAAGGAGCAGTGAGTCAGTGTCAGGCTGGGATTGGCGACCAAGGCTTCTTGGCAACGCTACAAACAAACGTTAAAAAGGTTTTTTCGACAACTCAAGATTGTAATGTGGATACAAGCCAAACTTATGCAGCTTCATTTACAGACAAAGATGCACTTGCTGGTGTGCTTGGTGCATTAAAAGGCGTGCCAAATGCATCTTTAGAATGGGTGGGTGACAAAATTACTTTGAAAGCGGGTGATGCGGCAACATTAGAAGCTTTAACTGCAAAAGTAAAAGCATTGGTGCCACATACTGAAGTTGTAGGCGCCGCACCAGCAACAGCTGAGCAATCTGTAAGCAATAGCTTAACTGCTTCGCAAACTGCTCTAGGCTCAATTGACCCGAACAATGTCGATGTAAATGCTTTGGTCAAAGCACTTAACTTGCAAATTATTAATTTTGCGAGTGGTTCAAGTGATATACCTGCAGATAACAAAGCCATTCTTGATCAAGCTGCAACCCTTTTAAATAAAGTGTCTGGAGTGAAATTAAATGTCGGCGGACATACCGACTCAACTGGTAATGCTGCTGCAAATAAAGCTTTGTCTCAACGCCGTGCTCAAGCCGTAGTAGATTATTTAACATCTAAAGGTGTAGACGCGTCTAAACTAGTTGCACAAGGCCATGGTTCTGATCAGCCAGTTGCAGAAAATACAACTGACGAAGGACGTTTCAAAAACCGTCGTATTGAGTTTTCAGTAGCTCAATAATCGAATGATTTATGAAAAATTAGTTATTTTAATTTGAAAAAAGCTTCTCATTTTGAGAAGCTTTTTTTTATAGAGATAAATAGTGTTGGGTTGATATGAGAATCAGTTTATTAGGAAGTGGACGAGTTGCCTTTCATTTGGCACAGGCTTTATTGGCTCAAGGGCATAACATCGTACAAGTCTATGCACGTGATTTTGATAAAACCCAAAAATTTGCAGAGAAAATTCAAGCGAAAGCATGCCAGTCTCTACAGCAATTTCAGCCAACTGATTTAATTATTATGGCAGTTTCAGATAGTGCAATTGCTGAGCTTGCAAAACAGGTTCATGAGTTATTTCCTGAAATACTTATTGTTCACACTTCGGGTAGCACCAATATTGAAGTCATCAGTCATGTGCATAAAAAAGCAGGGGTGTTTTATCCATTACAAACATTTAGCTTTGAAAGAGAGGTTGACTGGTCTGCAACGCCGTTGTTTGTTGAAGCAATTTATAAAGATGACTTAGCCTTACTTTCTAATTTAGCAAATAGCCTAAGCAGTCGAGTATATCAATACACCTCAAAACAGCGCTTAACTTTGCATCTAGCAGCCGTGTTTGCCTGTAATTTTAGTAATTATTGTTTTGACATGGCAAAGCAGGTTACAGATGAAGAGCAGGTCGACTTTAGTTTACTTTATCCATTAATTGTGGAAACAGCAAAAAAAGCTACTGAAAATGATCCAAAGCAAATGCAGACAGGGCCCGCAGTACGAAGCGATCAAAATATCTTGGCCATGCATCAAAATCTATTAGCTCAAGCAGAACGAGATGATTTAAAACAGGTCTATCAACTTTTAAGTGATGGCATCTTACAACGCCATCACTCAGCTTCAAGCTGATTTAAAAGTTAAGGCTCGCCGTTATTTCCCCATTTTAAAAAGCCCGCACGTTGATTTAAACGTTCAAAATATTGGTCAACATGGTTAAGCGTTGGATGGTCAAAAGGCGTTGCCTTCCAGCGTTGTACAGACAGACCAATTGGAATATCAGCTAGAGTGAACTCTGTACCTGCAACATAGGCTTGAGTTTTTGCAAGTTGTTGATCAAGAATCTGCATATGATGATTCCAGTTATCAATACCTTGTTGTAATAAATTTGGATCTTGGTGATTTGGTGAATGTCTCAACAGGGACATAATGGTATAAGTCCAGCTGTTATTCAGCTCGATCGCTTGCCAATCAAGCCACTGGTCTACAAAAAATCTTTCTTTCGCTTGAGTAGGGTAAAGCTGTTTTTCTTTATCGTAGGCATTTGCTAGATAACGGATAATACTATTGGATTGCCAAAGTACTAAATCACCATCTAAAACAACAGGGATTTGCCCATTTGGGTTTAATTGCAAAAATTCAGGTGATTGTGCTGAACGAACGCCTCTTCCCCAATCTTCTCTTTCATATTCAAGATTTAATTCTTCGCAGAGCCATAAGACTTTGCGAACATTAATGGAGTTATCGCGCCCTAAGATTTTTAGCATGTGTTGTCCTTATCGATTTCTAGCTATGGCAAGTAAGTATTTCTATAAATAGCTAGATTCTGTCATGTTGGCAATGATTAATTGGAAAGAAGAAATGAATAGATTGGCGCAGTGAATAAGATAGATTTTTAGTTATATAATTTTTTATGATCAAAAGAAAAAAGGCCTAGTTAATTACTAAGCCTTTTTATTATTTACTTAATCTTTTTAAAGATAAAGTCATTAATCTTATGGCCTGACTCAATACCACGGCGTTCGAACTTAGTCACTGGGCGCCAGTCTGGACGTGGGTAGCTGTTGCCTTTACCTGCCAAGTTTTCAAGGTCTGGACGGTTGTCTAATACATCTAGCATCCATTCTGCATACGGTTCCCAATCTGTTGCAGCATGGAATGTACCGCCAAGCTCAAGCTTTTGTTCAACCAATGGCATACGCTCATGAGCAACAAAACGACGTTTAAAATGACGTTTCTTTTGCCAAGGATCTGGGAAGTAAAGTTGTACGCAGTTAATGCTGTTGTCTGGCATTTCACGTAAAACCTGAATCGCGTCTGCATCAAGTACACGTAAGTTTTTAACTTCTGCTATACCAGCTTCATAAAGACACTGAGCAATACCAGGTACATGGACTTCAATACCCACATAGTTGCGTTCAGGGTTCGCTTTTGCCATAAGAACTAACGAACGACCCATACCAAAACCGATTTCAACAGTTAAAGGGCGCTCTGGATGTTCGAAGTGTTGACGTAAGTCGCCAACAGGATATTCCAAAATTAAATCGCGATGTTGTTCTAATGCCGTGCGTTGAGACGTATTAAGTGGTGCTGAACGACGCATAAACGTCACAATTTCACGGTGTTCAGGCAAATTGTCTAAGTCTGCAATTTGCGTTTCTAACTGATCGATCGACATAACCTTGGCAATATTGAAATTCAAATGCGGTATTTTAAGTCTTCGGGTGGTCAAGTCAAATGTTTCGGTGTTTTTCTTCATGTAGATGTCATGTTCAATATTTAATCTATGAATCTATATAAATTTCAAATGAACATTTTTACTCATGAAAACTTTTCAATTAAGAACACTTTCTGTCTTTTTAAGTGCATTAGGCGCATTTTCATATAGTTCTGTTGCTCAGGCACAGCTCATGTTTAGCCAATATGTTGATGGCAGCAGCAATAAAAAAGGTTTGGAAATTTATAATCCAGATGGCACTACAGTCAATTTAGCCGATTATGAGATTCAACAATTTAATAATGGCGGAACTGCAAAAACAGCAACTTTTCGTTTACAAGGTACGTTAACCAGTAAGCAAAAGTTTTTGGTGGGTCGCTCTGAGTTGCAAACAGAACTTGGAAGCAAAGTTAATCAGGTTGCAGCGCTATCTTTTAATGGTGACGATGCCATTGTACTCGTTTATAAAGGTACACCTGTAGACCGTTTTGGCCGTATTGGTGAACGCCCAGCAGCGGGATGGGGGACGGCAGTTTCAAGCTTAGGAAATAGTTTTAAGCGTATTGAAACAGAAAACCCAGCTTTAAGTGTTGATGCAACAGCAGCATTTGATTTGGACCATTCATGGTCTGCTTGGACAAACCGAAATGACTTTTCAAATTTATCGGGCTCTACAACACAGCCTCCAGTTGAATCAGTCAGTTGTTCAAGCTCAGATACAGCGATTGCTGACTTAGCGGCAGCAACTCAAGACCAGACTTATACTGTGCGTGGTGTGATTACGGCTGACTATCGTTATGCCAATGGATTCTCTGGTTTTTATGTTCAGACGCCTGATACGAAGGCTAGAGCAAATGTCAGTAATGCAATTTTTATTTATATTCCAAATAGCAGCGCTGTAAAAGGTGGACAAGTTGGCGATGAAGTTATTTTACGTGGCCGTTTAACGTCTTATCAAAACCAGCTACAGATAGATCAATTACAACAAGATATTCAAACCTGTAATAGCAATATGGTAAATCAGGTTCAGCCGATTAGCCTTGAACTTCCGTTTGCTAGCTTAACAGGTGGCTCAATTAATTCTCCGCAGCGTTATCAAGGTATGTTGGTCAAATTGCCTCAGACTTTAACGGTGAGTGAGAACTATAATTATGGCCGTTATGGTGAGTTATCGCTAAGTTTAGGCCGTTTATATATTCCAACCAATTTATATCCAGCGCTGTCTCCTGAAGCTAAAACTCTAGCTCAGAAAAACTTATTATCGAAAATTATTTTTGATGATGGTTATAACAACCAAAACCGTACGCCATGGTTACCAAGTAATTTTAGTGCTGCCAATACGCTACGCTCGGGTTATCAACTTAAAAATGCTGAAGGTATTTTAGAGTACCGTTTTAATGGTTGGCGTGTGCAACCTGTGCTTGGGCGCAATCAACCTGAAGTTATTGCTCAAACAAATCCACGTCAAAGTGTCCTTACCAAAAATGCCAATCATATTCGTGTTGCTTCATTTAACGTTTTGAATTATGACAACGGCGCAACAGGTTTCCCAACAGAACGTGGTGCAACGACCCAAGCTGAGTTTGATAAACAGCATCGTAAAATTGTGAGTGCACTCAAAGCGATTGATGCCGATGTATACGGTTTGATGGAAATTGCCAACAACGGTTATGGTCCAGACAGTGCTATTGCTAATTTGACCAAAGCTTTAGGTAGTGATTGGAAATACGTCATTCCTGAAAATCTGGATCGTTTAGGTACTGATGCAATTGCGGTTGCCATTATCTATAACAGCAAACGTGTTAAACCATTAAATAAGCCTGTTGTGCTTGATTTAGGGGACAAGAACAGAACGACATTGGCGCAAAGTTTCCAAGCAGTTCGTGGTAATAAAACCTTTACCGTTATTCCAAACCATCTTAAATCGAAAAGCTGTAGTGGGGTGGATGCTAACTCTAGTGATGCAGACCAAAAAGATGGTCAAGGTTGCTGGAATCCAACTCGTGTGAAAGCAGTTGATCAAATTGTTCAATGGTTAGCGAAAAATCCAACTCAAGTACCTAAGCAAAATGCTTTGCTTGTCGGGGATATGAACAGTTATGCAAAAGAAGAGCCTATTTTGTCATTTGAAAAAGCGAATTATAAAGTTTTACTTAATGACGCTAAAGTAGGTCAGGGCACTCAGGCATATAGCTATGTTTTTGGTGTTGCGAGTGATGCCAATGGTAATGGTGGAGCAGGTAACTTAGATCATGCAATTGCTGATGCAGCTTTATATCCAAAAGTGGTCAGAACCTTTGCATGGCATATCAATGCAGATGAGCCAACAGTTCTAGATTACAACGAAGAATATAAAACGGATGAGCAGAAGGCATTGTTCTATGGTGAAGATGCTTATCGTTCTTCGGATCATGACCCTGTAATTGTAGATCTGGATTTAAATGGAAAAGACTCAAGCCATCCCGATGATGATAAGAAAAATGGTATTTTTGATTTCTTATCTGAATTAATGAACTGGCTTAGCCAGCTTTTTAAGCGTAATTAACGGAAAAATTGCGTGACGCAAATGTGTTTTATCATATTTTAAACAATCGTCACGCAAGACAACTTGCAAGGAATGACTTTTTCAAGAATATTAGATGGTGTAAGTATTTTATAAGTTTACGCTTTTTTACAATTAAAGAATTGTGCAAACCTTGCAGGTTTTCTAGAAGCAATTTAAAACGTTAATATCAGATAACAAGGATCAGATATGAAATTATATTATTCGCCAGGCGCATGTTCTTTAGCTGCACATATTATTTTAAATGAAATTAATGTTGATTTTGACTTAGAACGGGTAAATTTAAAAACACATAAAACAGAAAAAGGCGCAGATTATTACGAGATTAACCCAAAAGGATATGTACCTGCTTTAGAAATTAACCCGGGTTTAATGTTAACTGAAAACGTTGCGATTTTACCGTTTCTTGCTCAGCATGACCCTAAGCAGGATTTAATTCCGCCATCTGGTATGGGTCGTGCGAAAGTATTGGAGTGGTTGGGGTATTTAAACTCTGAATTACATGATGCTTATGCAGTCTTCTTTGGGGCGCCTTTAACAACTGATGAAAAAACCAAAGCTTATGCAGAAATTGATCGCCTTTTAAAATATATCGATAATTATTTATCTGAATCTGATTACGATTATTTGGTAAATGATAATTTCGGTCCAGCAGATGCTTATCTATTTGTTTTAACAAATTGGTCAAACTCAATTGAGCATGACTTAACACCATATAAACACATTATTGCATTGCGTAATAAAGTAGCAGAACGTCAATCTGTACAAATTGCGATGCGTGATGAAGGCTTAATTTCATAAAAGATTTTAAAGCCTAAAAAAAAGCCCCTGTATGAACAGGGGCTTTTTTAATTCTGGAGATTAGTGCTGAGCATCTTTTTTTACTTCAGCAGCGGTATTTTCAACAGCTTGAGCTGTATCAGCAGTTGCTTTACGTGCAGTCGCTTCAGTTTGAGCAGCGGCATTAGCAGTTGCATCAGCAGCGTGATCTGTAGCAGCATCGATTTTATCAGTAGCATTATCAGTTGCAGTTGCAATATCGTCTGCAGCCTTATCACCAGCAGATTTGATATCTGCACTTGCTTGTTGAGCTGCATTTTCTAAGTGTTCACCCGTTGTCGCACCTGTTTCTGGAGCTTTATCTTTATTACAACCAACAAGAGCAACGGTCGCAGCAAGACCTAAAGCAACAAGTAATTTATTCATTGTGTTTTTCCTTTTTTAATTTAAGGCATCCAAAAAATGGATGTTTAAAATATAAACATAAACTAACTAATTAATAAAGATCGAAAATTGTTAAAGAGTTGTAACTCTAATATTAAAAAAGCCTAGCATTTTGTAATGCTAGGCTTGATTTAAATAATTATGGTTTGATGATTTTACTGGCCAGAACGAATGATGTAGTCAAAAGCAGAGAGTGATGCTTTAGCACCTTCACCTGTGGCAATAATGATTTGCTTGTACGGAACTGTCGTACAGTCACCCGCAGCAAACACACCTTTCACATTGGTTTCGTTGCGGTCATTCACCATGATCTCACCACGATTGGTTAATTCAAGCTCACTGTCTTTCAAGAAGTCAGTGTTTGGCAATAAACCAATCTGTACAAAGATGCCTGCAAGCTCAACCACATGCTCTTGATCAGTCGCTCGATCTTTATATTTAAGACCTGTCACTTGTGATCCGTCACCTAACACTTCTGTACTTAATGCATTTAGAATCACAGTCGTGTTTGGCAAGCTATGCAATTTGTTTTGCAAGACTTGGTCAGCACGAAGTTTGGTGTCGAACTCAACCAAAGTGACATGCTCAACAATTCCCGCAAGGTCAATTGCAGCTTCAACCCCAGAGTTACCACCACCAATCACTGCAACACGTTTGCCTTTGAACAATGGACCATCACAGTGTGGGCAATACGCTACACCACGAGTACGGTATTCTTGTTCACCCGGTACATTCATTTCTCTCCAACGTGCACCTGTTGAAAGGATCACTGTTTTTGATTCAAGCTTTGCACCATTTTCAAGTTCAACTTCGACCAGACCATTTGTAGTCTGATCTGCACCAACGATTTTGCTGACACGTTGCAGGTTCATGATATCGACATCGTATTCACGGACATGTGCTTCCATTTCGGCAGCAAACTTAGGACCTTGAGTCTTTTGCACAGACGTGAAGTTTTCAATGTCCATGGTATCCATGACCTGACCACCGAAGCGTTCAGCCACAATACCTGTGTTAATGCCTTTACGTGCCGCATAGATTGCAGCCGTTGCACCCGCAGGGCCACCACCAATCACCAATACATCAAAGGCATCTTTGGCATTAAGCGCTGCTGCATTTTTTTCAGCAGAGTTGGTGTCGAGTTTCGCCACGATTTCTTCAAGGGTCATACGGCCTTGACCAATGTGTTCGTTGTCTTGGAACACCATTGGAACCGCCATGATTTTGCGTTGTTCCACTTCGTCTTGGAAGAATGAACCATCAATCATGGTTGCGGTTGTGTTCGGGTTATAAATGGCAATCAGGTTAAGCGCTTGCACCACGTCCGGACAGTTATGACAGCTTAGCGATACAAATACATCGAAGTTGGCTTTCAGGTTTAAACCTTTAATCTGGTTCAGCACTTCATCAGAAACTTTAGGCGCATAACCAGACACCTGTAACAGTGCCAAGATCAAAGACGTAAACTCATGACCCATTGGTAAGCCGGCAAAGAACACACGAGGTTGTTCACCTGCGTTAGCCACACCAAAGCTTGGACGGCGTGTATTGTTGCCATCAAAACGGGCAGTCACCTTCTCAGAAAGTTCAGCAATTTCACTCACTAGCTCTTTAATTTGAGCAGCTTTATCCGATTCATCTAAAGCGGCAACTAATTCGATTGGACTTTCTAAACGTTCTAAATAAGCTTTTAATTGAGTTTTAATGTTTTGATCTAACATCTGTTTTTACTCCAATGCATCCAAATTCTTTCAATAGATGCATAGTACGTCAAAACACAAAATAGGTAAAACAGTATGTTTTTATAGATTTGATCGGTTTTTTGAATGTTGTTTTGAGATTTATAGCTGTTATAGAATGCTTTTATAAGAAAAAAATTGTTATTTCTATCTAAATCATAGTATTTGAGCAATTTAAATTCTAACTCTAATTTTTGAGATGCTTTTTAATGAAAATATGTGAAATTTTATATATGTTATAAGGCTGTAAAGATTTTATATTATAACTTTAAAAGGTAACTTCATGGCATTGCAACGCGGCATTTATCAGCATTATAAAGGTAATCTCTATCAAGTTTTTTCTGTGGCAAAACATAGTGAGACTGAAGAGGAGTTGGTCGTTTATCAGTGTCTTTATGGTGATTATTCAACTTGGGTACGTCCACTAGATATGTTTACTGAAACCGTTCAAGTGGTAGATGGAAGTATCGTACCGCGGTTTAAATTAGTCCAAAGCACTTAATCCAAACGGCTGTCATATAAAATAACAATTTAAAGGGTGAATGTATGACAAATACTGTTTTCTTAGAAAGAGTTGCAGATTTATATGACACCTTTAAACGACATGACGCCCAACAGGCAGATCGCTTACAGCGTTATCGTAATATTGAGGCCGAATCAGCCCAACTGCTTTCTCAACTTATTCGAATGCAGCAAGCTAAGACAATTTTAGAAATTGGAACCTCAACAGGCTATTCTACTTTATGGCTCGCAGAAGCAGCTCAGGCTACTCATGGACAAGTTATAACTCTCGAAATCGATGCAACTCGTAGTGCGGAAGCAAAACGCCACGTTACTGAATTAGAGTTGAGTGAAATGGTTAGTTTTTGGGTAGGAGATGCAGCCGATTATTTAAAAGAAGCTCAAGAAACTTATGATTTCATTTTATTAGATGCTGAGCGCAATGCTTATGAGAATTATTGGCCCGACTTAAAACGTCTTATCAAGCCAAAAGGTGGTGTATTGATTATTGATAATGTCATTTCACATGCTGCTGAAGTAAAGCCTTTACTTTCTTTAATTAAAAAAGATAGTACTTTTATGAGTACTATTTTACCTGTTGGCGCTGGTTTATGTGTTGTGGTCGCAAAATGAGTTGAGTAAAGTCATCATCAATGTTTTAAAAAAAGGTCTGTTCAAATCAGGCCTTTTTTTGTTCCTGCTAAGAAGCGTTCACTAAAGATAGACGCGTAAAATGTAAATCAAATTCTAAATATTTATGCACAAAAGCAGTTTTATCAGTTGAGCGTAGTAAATTGTCATAAATAAATACAGGCACAGGATGATAAAGGTCGCCTGAACCATCGCTATAAAATATTTTTAAATGACGTGATGTTGCATTGTATTTCCATGAAGTGACTGCCACTGTATTCGTCATAAATTTTTCCCCTTTTATTTCATATTACTTAAGCTCAAAAAAACATCAGTTCTGTATTTGACATTACTCAAAGTTCATGTAATCGGGAAGGGCAGAATTGTAAAAGTATCAGTAGAAAATGTGATGTGCTTATTCAAAACAAAAGAACCATCCGATGAAGGATGGTTCTTTAGGTTTTTAAAATCTAATTAGAGATTAGATTTTACCAACTAGGTCGATAGATGGAGCAAGAGTTGCTTCGCCTTCTTTCCATTTAGCTGGGCAAACTTCACCTGGGTGAGAGTGAACGTATTGAGCAGCTTTTACTTTACGAAGAAGTTCAGATGCGTCACGGCCGATACCGCCAGCGTTGAGTTCAACGATTTGGATTTTACCTTCTGGATCGATAACGAAAGTACCGCGGTCAGCTAAACCTTCAGATTCGATAAGAACGTCAAAGTTTTTAGAAAGAGTCCAAGTTGGGTCGCCAACTAATGGATATTGGATTTTTTTGATTTCTTCAGAAGTGTCGTGCCAAGCTTTGTGTGTGAAGTGTGTATCAGTAGATACAGCATAAATTTCAACACCAAGTTTTTGGAATTCAGCGTAGTTGTCAGCTAAGTCACCAAGTTCAGTTGGGCAAACGAAAGTGAAGTCAGCTGGATAGAAGAATACAACAGACCACTTACCTTTAAGGTTAGTTTCGTTAACTTCAACAAATTGGCCGTTGTGGTAAGCAGTTGCTTGGAATGGTTTAACTTCAGTATTAATCAAGCTCATCATTGTCTCCATGATTGAGGTTTATATTTAAACTTGTTTACGAGATGTAGAATAAATAAAAATTCTTTATTGGGGAAATAGTATTTTTACATGACTAAAATCGGAAAATTGAATAAGTGATAAATTTACGATTTTTAAGTCCCCAAACACTGTATTCGATTTGACTGCAAAAACATGTAAATCAAATGACAGTTATAGTAAAAGAAACTTGCCTAACAACATGAAGTCTACTTAGTTAAAATTCAAGGGTAAAATGTAAAAAATTAAAAATATATAAAAAATCAACTGTTTTACCTTAAGGTCATTAAAGCGTAAAATAGCGGATTGGTGTATTTTCAGGAAAGTTTGTCTGTGCAGAATGGTTTAAATATAGATCAATGGGTGATGGCGAGAGATCGTTACCGTTTAAATCGTTTACGTAAAGATAAAAAAGCGAATACAGCAGAGATTGAGAAATTATTTGAACAGTCTAATGCCAAAGTAAGACAACGGTTTGAACGTTTACCTAAAATTAAATTAAATCAGGATTTACCTGTTTCTCAATACGCTGACCGTTTAATTGATGCAATTCAAAAACATCAGATCATTATTGTGGCAGGTGAAACTGGTTCAGGTAAAACCACGCAGCTTCCCCAAATTGCTATGTTAGCGGGCCGTGGCCTAACAGGCATGATTGGTCATACCCAGCCACGACGTTTGGCTGCGCGTAGTGTGTCACAGCGTATTGCTGAAGAAGTCGGCGAAAAGCTTGGCGAATCGATTGGTTTTAAAATCCGTTTTAATGAACAAGGTTCGCAAGACTCAATTGTAAGGTTAATGACTGACGGTATTTTGCTGGCAGAATTAGGCAATGACCGTTATTTGTCTAAATATGACACGATCATTATTGATGAAGCACATGAACGCTCGCTCAATATTGATTTTATTATGGGCTATTTAAAACAATTACTACCAAAACGCCCAGACTTAAAAGTCATTGTGACTTCGGCAACTTTAGATGTTAATCGTTTTAGCAGCTATTTTAACGATGCGCCAGTTTTCGAAGTTGAGGGTCGTAGTTTTCCGGTTGAAGTAATTTATCGTCCAATTTCCGAGATGAATATTGGCGGAAGTGACGACGACGAATTTGATGATTTTGAAGAAAATCTACCACGTGCAGTCGTACAAGCAGTTGAAGAGTGCTTTGCGGATGCAGAGGCAAAAGGTCATCCTGAATATGCCGATATTCTGATTTTCTCAAGCACCGAACAAGAAATTCGTGAATTACAAGAAACCTTGCAAAAGTACGGACCGAAACATACAGAAATTCTTCCTCTATATGCGCGCTTAGCGGTTTCTGAACAACAAAAGATTTTCAGTCCAAGCGGAAAGGGACGTCGTATTATTATTGCGACCAACGTTGCTGAAACTGCGCTTACGGTCCCAAATATTCGCTATGTGATTGATAGTGGTTTTGCACGTATTTCCCGTTATAACTACCGTTCACGGGTTCAACGTTTACCGATCGAAGCTATTTCCCAAGCGGCTGCAAACCAGCGTAAAGGACGTTGTGGTCGTATTGCTGCTGGTGTGTGTATCCGTTTATATAGCGAAGAAGACTTTTTAAGCCGTCCTGAATTTACTGAACCAGAAATTAAACGGACAAACTTGGCTTCCGTCATTTTGCAAATGCAAAGTTTGGGGTTGGGTGAACTAGAAAACTTTGATTTTATTGAGCCACCAGATTTCCGCCTTGTAAATGATGGCCGAAAGCTCTTGATTGAGTTAGGGGCACTGAACGAAAAGAAAAGTGAGTTGACTAAAATCGGGCAAATGATGGCACGTATGCCGATCGACCCACGTTTAGCACGTATGATTATTGGTGGTGCTCATTTTGGCGTGCTAAAAGAAATTTTAGTGGTAGTCAGTGCTTTGGCTGTTCAAGACCCACGTGAACGTCCAGCAGACAAACAAATGCAGGCCGATCAAAAACATGCATTGTTCAAAGAAGCAGATTCAGATTTTCTGTTTTATTTGAAACTTTGGGATACTCTAAATCCTAAAGGTGAAGCTGGAATGTCGGAAAATAAACGACGTCAGTTTGCAAAGCAGAATTTTTTAAGTTGGTTGCGTTTACGTGAATGGAAACAGACACATCAACAATTGGTTGAATTGGCGGAAGGTTTAAAACTCAGCTTTAATGAAAAAACTGCAAACTATGAAAACTTGCATCGCGCATTATTGACTGGTTTATTATCTTTCATTGCCAATAAAACTGATGAACGCAACACCTTTATGGCTGTGCGTCAGCAAAAGGCAAAAGTTTTTCCGGCAAGTACTTTGCACAAAACCAATACCTCTTGGGTCATGGCTTTTGAGATGGTCGAAACGTCTCAGGTATATTTACGTACTTTGGCAAAAATTGACCCTGAATGGATTTTGCTTGCTGCACGTGACCTGTTGAAATATCACTATTTTGAGCCGCATTGGTCTAAAAAAGCTGGCATTGTAAATGCCTATGCACAAATTTCTTTGTTTGGTTTAATTATTGAACCAAAGCGTTTGATTAATTTTGAGAAAGTTGATCAACCTGCTGCACATGAGATTTTCTTACGTGATGCATTAACTACAGGTAATTTGGGTATAGTCCCACCATTTCTAAAACATAATCTGCTTAAACTTGAAGAAGTGGAGCGAGTTGAAGATAAATTGCGTCGCCGTGATTTGGTGGTTGATGAAGAAACAATTTATCAGTTTTATGCCTCTAAAATTCCTGAAGAAATTGCAAGCCGTCGTAGTTTTGAAGACTGGCGGGCGACGGTAGAAGCAAATAATCCACGTTATTTATTTGTTGAGGATGATTCACTTTGGTTGAATGACCGACCAACTACCCAACAATTTCCAGATTATTTACATAACGGTCAGCTACGTTTAGCGACAACATATCATTTTGACCCAAGCCATGACGAAGATGGTGCAACAGTTCAGATTCCTGTTCAGGCACTGCCTCAGGTTGACGAAAATATCTGGTCATGGGGAATTCCGGGTTGGCGCCAAGATTTAATTGAGGCTTTACTCAAAGCTCTACCAAAAGATAAACGCCGTAATGTAGTGCCTATTCCAGATACAACTCGTAAACTCATGCAAGGCATTGATGCTGTACATTTACGACAGCATATTTTTAGTTATTTAGCTTTTGCCTTACGTGGTGAGCAAATTACTGAAAAAGATTTTTCGTTTGAGCGCATTGATCCATATTTGGTGCCTTTCATTAAGGTCATTGATGAAAAAGGAAAGCTGATTGCGAAAGGCCGTGATTTGCCAGAGCTAAAAGCGCGTTGTCGCGTTGAAACTCATCGTCCAGTAAAACAGCAAAAAGGTGAGTTTAAAGACTTTCCTGAAAACTTTAATTTTGAGGCTTCTCATAAAGTCACGGGTGTTGTTGTAAAACAATATCAGGCTTTAGTACCGACCAAAGCTTTTGCTGACCTTGAAGCGAAAGACGAATCTGGTATTGTCATCCAGACTTTTAATGATCAGGCTGAAGCTATTAAACAGCATCGTGAAGGCATTATTCGTCTGGTTCACATGCAGCTTGGTGATTTGGTCCGTCAATTGAAAAAGCAGATTTCAAAACCGCTTGCTTTGGCATACTCACCGCTGGGTGATAAAGCTAAACTTGAGCAGATGCTAGTTTATGCAACCCTGCAAATGGCGATTACGACTTTGCCAATTAATGCTGATGAATTTAATAAACTGTTAGAGCATGTCAAAAAACAATTTTTGAGTTATGGTCAGCAAGCACTTGAGCAATTGAGTGATATTTATATTCAATGGCAGCAAATTCGCCGTCAGCTTTTGGTGCTCGACCGAGACATATTTGGCCGTAGCGTTGATGATATTGAAGATCAGCTAGATTTAATGTCACTGAGTAATTTTGTTTATTGCCAGCCTGTCGATCTTTGGCAGGAATACCCGCGTTATTTAAAAGCGCTGCTATTGCGTTTAGATCGATTGCCCAATAATCTACAGCGAGATCATGCCGCTATTGATGATGTCGATCCATGGATGGACAAGGTATTTAAATTTAAAAATGATCCTAAAATCAAAGAATTGTATTTGATGTTGGAAGAATTTCGCATTTCTTTATTTTCTCAACCGATGAAAACCAAGATGCCTATTTCGCCAACTCGACTGCAAAAGTTATGGGATCGTTTGGGAATCAGTTAAAATAGATATGGGTCTGTTTATGTTGTTTTTAGCGAACAACGCAATTTATAAATGAAAGATTAATAGACCCTTTTCATTTTTTTAGGAGTTTTACATGGGCATTCGTATTACAGGTACTGGGCTATTTCATCCAACAGAAACCATTTCTAATGAAGAACTGGCCGTCAGTTTAAATGCTTATGTGGAACAATATAACCAAGACAATGCAGAGAAAATTGCATCTGGTGAACTTGAAGAGTTACGTGGTTCAAGTGCTGAATTTATTGAAAAAGCTTCTGGTATTAAAAGCCGTTACGTCATCGAAAAATCAGGAATTCTCGATCCGACTCGTTTACGTCCTCGTTTGTCTGAGCGCTCAAATGACGAGTTGTCACTTCAGGCTGAATGGGGTGTTATTGCGGCTAAACAAGCCATGGAAAATGCAGGCGTGACTGCTGAAGATATCGATGTCGTCATCTTGGCATGTTCAAACATGCAGCGTGCTTATCCAGCAGTTGCGATTGAAATTCAATCAGCGCTCGGTATTCAAGGTTATGCATATGACATGAATGTTGCGTGTTCAGCCGCCACTTTTGGTTTGAAACAAGCAGCAGATGCAATTCGTTCAGGTGCTCGCCGTGTTTTATTGGTGAATGTTGAGATTACCTCTGGTCACCTAGACTACCGTAACCGTGATTGCCACTTTATTTTTGGTGATGTTGCAACAGCTTCTATTATTGAAGAGACTACGACTAAAACTGGTTTTGAAATTTTAGATATTCATCTATTTACTCAATTTTCAAACAACATTCGTAATAACTTCGGTTTCTTAAACCGTAGCGAAGATGCGATCGTTGACGACAAGTTATTCCGTCAAGATGGCCGCAAAGTATTTAAAGATGTTTGTCCGTTAGTGGCTAAAATCATTAATGCACAGTTGGAAAAAATGCAGTTAACTGCAAACGATATTAAGCGTTTCTGGTTACACCAAGCCAATGCCAACATGAATGAATTAATCTTGAAATATGTGGCTGGTAAAGAAGCAGATTTAAGCCGTGCGCCAATTATTTTAGATGAGTTTGCAAACACTTCTTCAGCAGGCGTAATTATTGCTTTACACCGCACAGGTCATGAAGTGAATGATGGCGAATATGGTGTGATTTCATCTTTCGGTGCTGGTTATTCAGTAGGTTCGATTGTTGTTCAAAAGCATGTGGCTTAAGTTAGAAGTTTGATTAAAAACGCTCGTAAGGGCGTTTTTTTATGGGTGAAATAATATAGAAAAAGCGGACCAAAAGTAGCCCGCTTAGATTAAATTAAAAAACTTTAGAACTTTTTGGTGTAATTGACGAATAGGCGATCTTCACCAAAGTCATTGCCATGTTTAACATTATAATCAATACGAATGTATTGAAGAGCAACGCCTTTTAAGAACGGCTGCTGAAACGCATAGTTAACAATCACATTCGACTCAGTTTCATTGTTTTTTTGGCCATTGGCTGCTTTAAAATCATGCCCATACACATATTTCACCATTGCATTTAAGCCCGGTACATAGTCCTTAAAGTCATAGCCGTACATCACATGGTAAGACTTTTCATCTTCTTTAAAGAAACCAGTAGCGTTCCAGTTAATAAAATAGGTTTCTGGCAAGAAACCATCCGGTAATGGATAAGCCGATTCACCCATGATTTGTTGGTAGCCTAAACCAAAGGTATGGTTTTTTACTTTGAGGGTTTCTAGCACTCCAATGTTTTGCGCATCAATATCAAAAGTATTGCCATCATCTTTGGCATTGAAGTATTTAAACTTGGAAGTCAGGGCAAAAGTTGGCTGCTTCCATGTATGCTCAAGTCCCACATAATACTTGTTATACAAATCCTCTAAATTACCAAAGTAGTACTCACCCTTGAGTGACGGCGTAAATTGATAAAGAAGGTCTAAGTAGTTTAAGCCATCAGATTCTTTGGTAACCCCATTGGCCGTGAAGGAAAACTTTTTAAAGTCTTCTTCATTTCGTGGAGATACTTTTTCAACCCGACCAATTTCCGCATAAAGCTGATCTGAAAGTTGAGACTTTAAATTGGTTCCCCAATACGAAGTAAGTAATTGACGACTCGTATCTACCGCTGTAACTGGCAAATCTAACCACAGTTCACCTACACTCAAAAGCGTTTTGTCATAACCCAGCTTTAATGTAGCGCCGTATTTTAGATAATCTGATGCCTGAGATTGTGTTTCCTTATTAAAAGGCAAAACTGTATCGGCGACATGTTTGTCTGAACTTAAACGTACTGCGTATTGAACAGAGGCATCTGCACCAATGGTAATGGGCTTATCTGCAATTTGCAGCGGGGTGTTATGCATTTTCGATTTATAAAATAACGACGCTGCCTGAGACCAGCTACCTGTATCTTTGAGTGCATCATTGTCAAAATTACGATTAACGTAGGCATTCTTTAAAGTGAATTTCCATTCATCTTCACTTTGTTGCGCGGTATCTGCTGCCCATGAATTGCCACACATCAATACTAAAGTTGCTACAGCTAAAGTCTGCGGTTTAAAACGGTGTATTAATTCCATAATCCATTTCCGAGATAAATGCGCCAGTCCTCGGCGCATGTATGTTTACTGCTGGGTAAGTGTGTTTTGAGTGTTAAATGTTGATGGAGCTTGCGCACCAACAGAGGCTTTAAGATTGACCATAAATATTGCAAGTGCAGCAATCACACCAGGAATCGCAATCGCCAAGAAATTGATTTGGTGAGGAAGTTCAAATGTGAGTAGGGCTCCAGTTAAAACTGGACCGATAATTGCACCAATGCGACCAATTCCTGATGCCCAGCCCATGCCTGTTGAGCGAAGTGCTGTCGGGTAGAACTGTGCAACAAACGTGTAGAGTAAGATTTGTGAACCAATTGTGGCAGCGCCAGCAATGGCAATCAGGCTATATAAAATAAATTGTGGACTATTAATGCCAAGTAAGATTAGAGCTGCTGAACCCACAATAAACATGATGGTAATGACAGGTTTTAAATGAAATCTATCTGCTAAAGCACCGCCACCAATTGCACCGACCATGCCACCAATGTTGAGTGCAAACAGGAACAACATACTCGCACCCAACGAATAGCCTGCTTGCAACATGAGTTTAGGTAACCAGCTTCCTAAGGCGTACACCATGAGTAAACACATAAAGAAAGCAATCCAGAACATAAATGTGCTGAAGGTACGGCCTTGTTGAAAAAGCGCGCGGACAGGTGCATCTGTTATAGTGCTTTCGTTTAACACCAGTTGAGTATTGGCATTTACCTGAGTTTGAGGCGCAATTTTGCTGACAACACTTTTTGCCTGTTCACTTTGGTTAGATTTCACTAAAAATGTGAGAGATTCAGGCAAAAATTTCCAGATCAGTGGGAGTAGTAAAAGTGGAACACCCGCAATTAAAAACATGATTTGCCAGCCCATATCCTTAACGAGCCATGCACCGAGTAGTGCAGATGTCATGCCACCAATCGCATATCCGCTAAACATGATTGCCACCAATGTACTGCGGATTTTTTTAGGTGCATATTCAGTCATAAGCGCGACCACGTTTGGCATGACCCCGCCAATACCAAGGCCAGCAATAAAGCGAAGAATTGCAAACTCAGCTGGCCCTTTAGCAAAAGCACCTAAAAAGGTAAATCCGCTAAATAAAGTCACGCAAATCAGAATGGTTTTTTTACGCCCGAGTTTGTCCGAAAGTGTGCCAAAAATCATGGCACCAAACATCATGCCAAATAAAGCAGCACTTGCCAGCAAACCAGCTTCAACAGCAGTTAACGACCATTGTTGCATTAATAAAGGAAGTGCAACGCCATAAATGACTAAATCATACCCATCAAAAATAATAATAAGTAAACACCAGATTAAAACTTTCCAATGAAAAGCTGTAAAACGGGCCTTATCAATGAGCTCATTAATATTAACCTTACTCGCATCCATTTTCTTCACCTCCAATTTGTGAAGTATCGCGTTATTGTTTAATAAACTATTTTGTTATTGAGTTAGAGTCAAAAACCTAATTGATATATCTTTATGTCTTTAAGGTATTGGGTTTTTAATAGTTTAATTGTTTGAAAAGTATAATTTTATTTTTAATGTGTGAACTGGGGTTTTTATTTTTTAAATGGGTTTAAATATTATATTATGAGAATTTTAAGGGTTTTATTGGTGTTTTATTCTTGATTTTATTGCTGAGAATCACCACTAAAAATATAGATTAGTTAATATTATGAATTGATCGGAAAAATACTAAGATGAAAGATTGAAATCTATTATTTAATTATTTTAGAAATTGACTTTATAAAAAGAAATTTAATTGACAATAAATAAAAATAGCCAAAACAGGGATAGCAAATTATTTGCATCCTGATTTGACTATTAAGGCTTTATTTGGGTTGAATTACTTAGGTAAAATTTAATTTGTGGCTGGAGCTGATCGTGGCGTAAGAATGAAATGAGCAATGACACCAATAAAAATGCCCCAAAAAACCGAGCTTAATCCGAGAAAATGCATGCCCGAAGCTGTAGCTAGAAAGGTAATGAGTGCAGCATCACGTTGGCTGTCATTTCTCATGGCAACAGAAATATTGGTCGCAATTGCACCAAGCAAAGCTAAACCTGCAAGTGCTGCAACCAACTCTTTAGGAAGTAAGCTAAATAGCATGACAATACTGCCAGCAAATAAGCCACCTAAAATATAAAAAATTCCGTTGGCGATGCCTGCGATATACCGTTTTTCTTTAAGTTCATGAGCGTCTTTGCCCATACATAAGGCCGCGGTAATTGAGGCAAGTACAATGGTAATACCGCCCACGCAGGCAACAGCTAAAGAAGCAATGCTGGTAACACTAATAATCGGTTTGGCTGGCGTGTCGTAACCGCTGAGCTTCATAATCGCCATACCCGGTAAAAATTGACCAGTTAAGCTGACTAGAATCAGAGGAAGGGCAAGGTTAAGTGTTGAATTCCACGTCCATTCTGGGCTAATCCACTGCGGGATAGCTAGACTAAAACTCACATCAACCGGATTCATTTTGCCTAAAATGAGGCTTAATAAAACTCCGGCCCCTAACACCCAAATCATGGTGTAGCGGGGCATTAAACGTTTAGCAATTAAAAACACAATGAGCATGCTAAAGACAATAAAAGGCATGCTATCAGATGCGGTAAATAGGCCAATACCAAATTGAAAAAGGATACCTGCCATCATGCCGGCAGCGACATCTTGCGGAATCCATTTGAGTAATTTGTCGAAGTAACCGGTAACGCCAATTAAAAAAATAACAATCGCAGAAGTAATATAGGCGGCTACTGCTTCATTCAATGAGATATGCGGAAATAGAGTAACTAACAGGGCAGTACCCGGTGCAGACCATGCGGTAATGACAGGCGTTTTATATTTAATTGAAAGATAAATGCCTGAAACGGCGGCACCAATTGAAATTCCCCAAATCCATGACACCATCATATCGGTAGAAACATGGGCTCGCTGAGCAGCTTGAAAGAAAATAATCAGTGGGCCAGAGTAAGAAATTAAAACCGCAAGAAAACCCGCAACAGTTGCTGATATGGACCAGTCATTTTTTAATATTTTTAACAGGGTTGCCATTGTTTGATTGCCTCCATGCAAATCCTATTATGTATCAGATCATATAAAAAGATCAGGATTAACCCTGATCTCCACCTCCGACTGGAATGACTGATCCAGTCATATAAGATGCATCATCTGATGCGAGAAATAAAATTGCATTTACTTGTTCATGAATTGTGCCATAACGCCCCATAAATGTTCGATCTACAGTTTGATCTACCACTTGCTGCATCCAGTCTTTTTCATTTTGACTGAGTGGTTTGGCGTTACGAGGTACTTTTCGGGGCGGTGCTTCGGTTCCACCCGTCGCAACTGCATTCACACGAATCCCGTCTTTAGCATGTTCAAAAGCGAGGGATGCTGTTAGAGCATTTACACCCCCTTTAGATGCAGAGTAGGGAATCCGATTAATACCGCGGGTTGCAATGGAAGATACATTTACAATAACACCCGATTGTTGCTTAATCATGGCGGGCAACACAGCGCGGCAGCACCATAACGTTGGAAACAATGAGCGATTCACTTCTTTAATGATTTCTTCTTCGGAAAACTCTTCAAAAGGTTTCATCCAGATCGCGCCGCCTACATTATTAATCAGGATATCTACCCGACCATAGTGTTCAATGGCTTTTGCAACAACCGCTTGTGCGCCCGCATATGTTTCAAGGTCGGCATTAAGCGTAACAGCATCACCACCTGTACTCTGAATTTCTTTGAGAACTTCTTCAACATATTCAGAGCGGTCAGCCATGACGACTTGGCCGCCTTCAGCTGCGACTTGTAGTGCCACGCCGCGACCAATACCTTGGGCACTACCCGTAACAATCACGACTTTATCAGTAAATCTTTGACGGTTTGACATAGATAACTTCTCCACCTTAAATTAATTCGCAGAGAATTTTTCAAACAGGAAGTTAGTAGGTTTGATATTTTCAGTTTCTAACCACCCACGTACAGCTTCAACCATTGGCACTGGACCACACAAATAAACATCGACATCGCCACCGTTTAACCATTCACTTTCAATATGACCAGTTACATAGCCTTTACGTTCATGGTTACTTTCAGGGCTTGCAACCACAGTTCGATATTCGAACCATGGGAATTTCGCCTGCAACTCATTGAGTTTTTCTAGAGCAACCAAATCAAAGTCATTGGTTACGCCAAAGACTAAACGAACAGGCTGTTCTGAACCTTTTTCTTCGAGTACTTGTAACATCGACATAAATGGGGCAATGCCAGTACCGCCTGCCAGCATAAGCACAGGACGCGCTACATTACGTAAATAGAAGCTACCGAATGGACCCGTAAATGTCATTTTGTCGCCAGCTTGGGCATTCTTACTTAAAAATTCACTCATTTTGCCATTCGGTACGTTACGTACCACAAAGCCTGTTAAGCGATTGCCCGGTTTTGAGCTAAATGAATATGAACGTGTTTCGCCAGTTTCTGGAATTGCAACATTCACATACTGACCTGCAAGGAAATGAATATCCGGTTGGCCTTCGTCAAGTTGAATATCAAATGTGATGGTTGAGTCTGATAAGTTCTCAACGCGGGCTAATGTGCCTTGGAAGCTATGAATTTCTGTTTTGCAAACATCTGACGATGCTTGAATCTTGAACACCGCGTCTGAAGTTGGGCGGCATTGGCAAGCAAGAATATAACCTTGCTCGGCTTCTTCAGGTGTTAACGCATCTTCAATATAGGTTTCTTCTGGCATGTCATAATGACCTGACTCGCAAAATGCGCGGCAAGTTCCACATGCACCATCACGGCAATCCAAAGGAATATTAATTTTTTGGCGATAGGCTGCATCAGATAAGGTTTCACCTTGAGCTACGTTAATGAAACGTGTAACACCATCTTCAAATTGAAGTGCAACATTGTGGTTTGACATGGCATGTATCCTACAAAATATTTGAAACTTTTACCCTCAGCCAACAGTCCGTTTAACTGAGGGGGGTATGTCTTAAAGGTGGTAAATATCAATAACCTGATTGATGTAGTCATTTTTTAAAACGACATACTTGCTCAAGATTTTTGGTTGATCACCTGAAAAATCGATCACATAACGTGACATACCGAAATAGCTGTAATTTGTCTTGTAACGGAAACTCAAGGTATTCCAGTTAAAGCGAACGGTAACTTTATTTCCATCGCGTTCTACGACTTCAACGTTGGCAATATTGTGGCTTGTGCGTGTGTCTGGCATGGTTGCAGATGAGCGCTCAGTTTTAATACGGAACACGCGATCTTCTAAACCTTGACGGTCTGGGTAATAAATGAGTGAAATTTCAGATTGCGGATCTTCAGTTAATTTATCGTCGTCATCCCAAGCTGGCATCCAGAAAGAAGCTTCCGGTGCATAGCATGCAAGCCAGTCATCCCATTGTTCATCATCTAAAAAACGAGCTTCGCGATAGAGAAACTGAGCAATATATTCTAAAGTTGCTTTGTCTTGAGTGCTCATGCTGTTTCTCCCTGATCAGCAATTTCTTTCTCTGTCGCAATCGCGTGTTTCATGGTGTGTAACCAATATTGATGTTGGGCAAGATAAAGTCCTTCATCTTCAGTTTTGATACCACTTAACATTGGTTTTAAACCAATTTCGTTTGCTGCATCGTCTGGTCCATAAATCCAGTGTTTAGAACCACGGCACATGTCATTCCATTCAAGTGCAATACCTGCATAACCTGCCTGACAAGCGCGGAATTCTTCTAAATCGTCTGGTGTTGCCATGCCTGATGCATTGAAGAAATCTTCATATTGGCGAATACGACGTGTACGAGCTTCTGGTGCTTCACCTTTAGGTGCAATACAGTAAATGGTGACTTCGGTTCTATTGACTGAAAGTGGGCGAAGTACACGAATCTGTGAACCGAACTGATCCATCAAATAGACATTTGGATAGAGGCACAGGTTACGTGAGCGCTCAATCATCCACTTTGACATCGCTTCACCGTATTTTTCGGTGTATTCGTCTGCTTTCGGGAAGTTTGGGCGGTCTTCAGGGTTGGCCCATTGTGTCCATAGCAACATGTGACCATTTTTAAAACCATAAGAACCACCGCCTTGTTTACCCCAAGCACCTGCGCTCATGGCACGAATATTATCGGCAGCTTGAGTTTCTTTACGGTGTTGAGTCGTTGCTGCATAGTTCCAATGAACAGCAGAAACGTGATAACCATCGGCACCATTTTCAGCGGTGAGTTTCCAGTTACCTTCGTAAGTGTAGGTTGATGAACCACGTAAAACTTCGAGACCATGTTCAGACTGGTCAACAATCATGTCGATGATTTTGCTGGTTTCACCCAAAAAATCTTCAAGTGAAGGAACATCCGGATTTAAGCTGCCAAACAAGAAGCCTTTGTAGTTCTCAAAACGAGCCACTTTTTTAAGGTCATGTGAGCCCTCTTGATTAAAGCAATCAGAATAACCAGCTTCACTCGGATCTTTAACTTTGAGTAATTTACCAGAGTTGTTGAAAGTCCAACCGTGGAAAGGACAGGTATACGTCGCTTTGTTGCCACGCTTGTGACGGCAAAGTTGCGCTCCGCGGTGTGAACACGCATTGATCATCGCATTCAATTCGCCGTTACGGTTGCGGGCAATAATGACGGGCTGACGACCAATGTAAGTGGTGTAGTAGTCATTATTATTTGGAATTTGGCTTTCGTGTGCTAAGTAAACCCAATTACCTTCGAAGATGTATTTCATTTCAAGGTCAAATAGGGCTTCGTCAGTAAACACTGAGCGATGAAGTTTAAATTCACCTGTATCGATATTATCTACAAGTAATTCATCAATACGGTCAAGATGGCTAGTATTGATTACAGGAATACGTGGCATGTCCGTTCTCCGACTTTCCAAAAGTGTGGAAGTCACCAAGGCCTTAGCTAAGATCTACAAGGTCTTGATATCCTAATATTGTCAATGAAGCGCATGAGCGCGACGGGTGTTTAACCGAGATTGATGAAGATGAATCACTTGAATATTGGCAAGAAGGCTTTTCACAAAGCAATTCATCACTTCATCGGTTTGTTGCTTGTATATACCTTAAAAGAATGGTTAAACTGTGTCTAAGACTGAATTTGCATTTTTTTATATCTTAAAGGTATGGAAGCCTTATGGAACTAAGACATTTACGGTATTTTGTGGCGGTGGTTGAAGAACAAAGCTTCACCAAGGCTGCTGAAAAACTATTTATTGCTCAACCTCCTTTGAGTCGACAGATCCAAAATCTGGAAAGTGAGCTTGGAATTCAATTATTTGAGCGTGGAAGTCGTCCTTTACATACAACGCCAGCCGGACATTTCTTTTATCAACATGCTCTTAAACTTTTGTCGAATGCTGAAGAAATAAAAAGTATGACTAAGCGGATTGGTCTGATTGAAAGAAGTGTGACGATTGGTTTTGTAGGGTCGTTACTCTATGGGTTGTTGCCTCGAATCATCTATTTATTTAGGCAGCAGCAACCGCATTTGAATATTCAACTGATGGAGTTGAGTACAACTGAGCAACTACAGGCATTAAAAGAAGGACGTATTGATGTCGGGTTTGGACGCTTAAGAATTAGTGATCCAGCCGTGAGACGAATTCTGCTGCGTAAAGAACGATTAGTGGTTGCTGCACATACCAGCCATCCCATTGCTCAGCGTACGGAAGGGGTGTATCTGGCCGATCTAATTGATGAAAAGATGTTTATGTATCCCACTTCGCCGAAACCTAATTTTTCGACCCAGCTTTTGAATATTTTTGCCGAGCATAGTTTGGTTCCAAAAAATATGCATGAGATACGGGAAATTCAACTGGCTCTGGGTTTGGTCGCAGCGGGTGAAGGCTTATGTATTATTCCAGCCAGTGCCGATACCATTCGCTTTCCTCATTTAAATTACATTCCGATTCTCGATAATGGGGCAGTCAGTCCGATTTTTATTACTGCACGTGCAATGGATAGAAGTGAAGACTTACAACTCTTATTTGACTGTATTTATCAAGTTTATGATTTAGAAGGAATACCTTATAAACGTACTGTTTTTACACTCGATCAGAATCCAATCGATGATTCAGACGGTATTGATTTTTAAATAAAAACGAGTGCATAGCCTCAAAGTTTGAAGCTATGCGTTAGGTAACTTCTTACTGCACTTGAGCTGGGAAACCATCTTCGTCAAGCGCTTCAGTAATTTTGTCGACACTTTCACTGGTTTCGACAGTCACGATTTTTGTCGCTAAATCTACATCTACTTTTGCATTTGGGTCGACATCTTGAATCGTTGCTGTCACACCACGAGCACAGCCGCCACAAGTCATATTTTCAATAAGTAGTTTCATATTCATACTCCATCAAGAACGAGATATTTGTTTGGATAACCTTAAGTCTAAACCTTGTCATGATTGTAAGGTCAAGACCAATTTTTTAAAAAATATGCTTGACCTTCCCATGATGGGAATCTGTATGCTCAATACAGAATATTAAATTTTGCAGATTTGCAGAGGTGTTTGATGGACTCAAAAAACACAAAATTGCCAGTATATAGTGAAACACTACCAATCGAAGGTATGACTTGTGCCTCTTGTGTCAGACGTGTCGAAAAGGCACTTAAGAAAGTTGAAAATATAGAAATTGCTAACGTTAATTTGGCGACAGAAAAAGCCGTTGTATATTCAAATCAACCAATTCAGCGTGAAGCACTCGTCAAAGCAGTTGAACGTGCGGGTTATGATGTTCCAAAAGCTGCGCCAGTGGAATTGTCTATTGAGGGCATGACCTGCGCATCGTGTGTCGGACGTGTTGAAAAAGCGCTGAAGAAAGTAGACGGCGTTCAAGAGGCAACAGTCAACTTGGCAACAGAACAGGCTTGGGTTCAGGTAGATGCAACAGTCAATGTTGAAGACCTGATTCGTGCTGTTAAAAAAGCAGGTTACGACGCCAAAGCAGCTGAAAAAAATCAAAATGAGCAGCTCGATAAAAAAGCTTCAGAGTTAGATCAGCTTAAAAAAGATTTGATTATTTCCATTGTTTTAGCCTTACCAGTGTTTATTTTGGAAATGGGTTCACATCTAATTCCAGCTTTTCATATGTGGGTCATGCACA
Organism: Acinetobacter sp. IK31; assembly: GCF_035615195.1. NCBI lineage: Bacteria > Pseudomonadati > Pseudomonadota > Gammaproteobacteria > Moraxellales > Moraxellaceae > Acinetobacter > Acinetobacter sp. IK31. The sequence goes on from NZ_JANBOB010000015.1 coordinate 119,095, forward strand.
CGATTGGTCAATACAATAGCTGGCTTTTACAGTTTGTTTTGACAACATTGGTGCTCGTTTTTCCTGGTCGCCGTTTTTACCAAAAAGGTATTCCAGCCTTATGGCGTTTAGCACCAGATATGAACTCGCTGGTCGCTGTTGGAACCTTGGCTGCCTACAGCTTCTCTGTCGTGGCAACCTTTATGCCGCATGTATTACCACAAGGTACGGTCAATGTTTACTTTGAAGCGGCTGCTGTAATTGTCAGTTTAATTTTGCTTGGGCGATATTTTGAAGCAAAAGCTAAAGGCCGTACTTCACAAGCCATTCAACATCTAGTTGGCATGCAACCCAAAACTGCCCGCATTCAGCGTGATGGTCAAGTGGTGGAAGTTACTGTTGCCGAAGTAGTCAGCGGAAGTATTGTAGAAATTCGTCCGGGTGAACGTGTGCCTGTCGATGGTGAGGTGGTTGAAGGGCATAGTTATATTGATGAATCTATGATTACGGGCGAGCCTGTTCCCGTTGAAAAAATAGTAGGGCAGCAAGTGGTTGGTGGTACGGTCAATCAAAACGGAACACTAAACATTCAGGCAACCGCAGTTGGTGCTTCGTCTGTACTTTCACAAATTATCCGCATGGTTGAGCAAGCCCAAGGTTCTAAACTACCCATTCAGGGTTTGGTCGATAAAGTCACCATGTGGTTTGTGCCAGCGGTGATGTTAATTGCTGTAATAACATTCATGGTCTGGTTTATTTTTGGGCCAGAGCCTGCGCTGACTTTTGGTTTGGTCAACGCCGTTGCAGTACTGATTATTGCTTGTCCTTGTGCAATGGGACTTGCAACACCAACTTCGATTATGGTCGGTACTGGACGTGGTGCTGAGCTCGGTGTCTTGTTCCGTAAAGGCGAGGCATTGCAGCTTTTACAAGAAGCGCAGGTGGTTGCTGTTGATAAAACTGGAACGCTCACTGAAGGCAAACCAACACTAACAGACTTTAATGTGCAATCAGGTTTTGAGCGTCAGCAAGTGCTGACTTTAGTTGCCTCGGTCGAAGCTAAATCTGAACACCCGATTGCACTCGCTATTGTTCAAGCAGCACAGGCTGAGGGCCTAACCTTATTGCCAGTAATAGCTTTTAACTCGATTACAGGTTCAGGTATTGAAGCTGAAGTAGCGGGCCAAAAAGTACAAATTGGTGCAGATCGTTATATGCATCAGCTCGGTTTAAACACCAACTCATTCCAGGCGATTGCTGCACAGTTGGGTGAAGAAGGTAAAACGCCGCTTTATGTTGCTATCGACCAGCAACTTGCTGCGATTATTGCCGTTGCAGACCCAATTAAAGAAACAACTTATGCTGCGATTGAGGCCTTACATCAGTTAGGTCTAAAAGTTGCCATGATTACAGGGGATAACCGACATACCGCACAGGCGATTGCGAAAAAACTCAATATTGATGAAGTTGTGGCAGAGGTTTTACCTGAAGGCAAAGTAGACACAGTTCGCCAACTGCAAAAACAATATGGTCGCTTGGCCTTTGTAGGTGACGGCATTAACGATGCACCAGCCTTGGCGCAAGCAGATGTCGGCTTAGCCATTGGTACAGGCACAGATGTCGCCATTGAAGCTGCCGATGTTGTGCTTATGTCTGGTAGTTTAAAAGGTGTACCAAATGCAATTGCTTTAAGTAAAGCCACCATGCGAAACATACGTCAAAATCTGTTCTGGGCATTTGTATATAACGTTGCACTTATTCCAATTGCGGCAGGTGCGCTATATCCAGCATTTGGTATATTGCTTTCACCTATGTTTGCAGCAGGTGCGATGGCGCTTTCTTCAGTCTTTGTTTTAGGAAATGCGCTACGTTTAAAACGTTTTCATGCACCCGTGCAGTAAGCGTGCTGAAAATCATATTTTGGTTTAAGATCAAAACATCAGGTCTTAAACCAAATTTAATATTTGAGGTGTGAGATGAATATCGGTCAGGCATCCAAACAGTCTGGTATTTCTGCAAAAATGATTCGTTACTATGAAGAAATCGGTTTACTTGAAGCGGCACAGCGTTCTGCTTCGGGTTATCGTATTTATTCAGAAACAGACCTGAAAACTTTGAACTTCTTAAAACACGCCAGAGAGTTGGGTTTTTCATCTGAACAAATGAAAGAACTAATTTCGCTTTGGAAAAATACAGATCGACAGAGTGCAGAGGTGAAAGCCTTAACCGTAAAACATATTGCGGAACTCAATCAAAAAATTGCTCATCTACAAGAAATGGTTTCTATTTTGCAGGCTTCAGCCGATGATTGCTGTGGTAACCAACAGGCTTCTTGTGCCATTTTAGATCACATTGAAAAAGGTGTGGGTGTAAGCTAAACCTCATTAAAATAAAAAAGGAAAAATCATGGCTTATACAGCTTCTTGTCTTTGTAATGGTATTCAACTCCAAATTGATGCGGAATTAGCACCCATTATGGTTTGTCATTGTAATCAATGCCAAAAAGCCCAAGGTGCTGCTTTTGCTGCCATTACACAAGTACAAAAAAGTGATTTAAATATTTTGCAGGGAGAAAACCTGTTACAGGCTTATTTTTCATCTCCTAATAAAAAGAGGATGTTCTGTAAAACTTGTGGCTCGCCTGTCTGGAGTGAACGTTTAGATAAACCTGAAGTGGTGCGTTTAAGGGTAGGGCTGGTTAATGAAGAAATATCGACCCAAGTGAACTCTCATGCTTTTGTCACTTCAAAAGTTAAATGGTATTCAATTTGCGATGATGCTCATCAATATCCAAACGGTGTGGAAAGTCCTTAAATATTAAGGTTTGGCCAAATTTTATTCATTTGTAAAAAAACGTGAACAGTACTAGCCATGAATAAATAATGTGCTATAACTGTACTTAAGGTAATCGTAATATCTCCTCGATCCACAGGGAAACTTGGGACAGGGCAAAAGATACGATAAGACCTTACATATAGCTAGCAAAGAGCATGTAAGAGATGGATAGACACAAATCTTAGATTGCTCACCGTTGCAGAAAAGCCCGTGAAACGGGCTTTTTTAATACCTGTAAAAAGCTATTTATGGGGGGGCACTGCATAAATAATGTTTTTCTATAGGGTTATTTTTCATTTCTTGTTCAGCAAATAAAACGATAAAGAAATAATAAAATATTTTAAATATACAGACTCTTCTGTATTGCAATTTAAATTTTTTATAGGTACATTTAGCTAACGGTTTAAAGTTCAAGTGTAATAATGAACTCATGGTCGTTGTGGGAGATCTAAGAGCCTGCATTCTTCCCCAAGATGCGGGTTTTTTTTATGCCTATAAAAAGTTGACTATTAACTTAATTTAATTAAAAAATATCTAATGTTTTGTTATTTATAAAATTTTAATGAGCCTACGATCTAAAGGTTGCGTAGGCTTATGTGTGTAAAATTATTTAGGCGCGATAAGCTAAACAAGCTTTAGCACAAGCCAAGCATGCTTTAGCACAGATCTGACAGTGTTCATGTTCATGTTTGCTGCATTCTGCTGCACAAAGTTGACAGGCATTGGCACACAATTGCATTGCCGATTCAGCCAGCTCGGAATTTCTTAACTCTAAAGATGTACACAGTTGGCACGTCTCTACACATGTCATGCAATGCTTAATACATTCTCGCATCATATGAACATGTTCCTCTTGCAAACATGCTGCCGCACAAGTTTTACAAGCGATCATGCATTCAATGCAGGCTTGAATTGAGGTAGAGGTGTGACAAAATAAAGAGGAGGCTGTTTCTTGTTGAATTTCCATAAGAATTCTCCTATCGAAGACTATTATTAAAAAATGGAATATCGTTATATTTTCTATTTTAGAAGATCATTTTTAAGCAAGGGCTGTTTGAGATGAAAGGGCTACAAATCGGTAATACACAATTAACCTCGTAGTAGAATGTTACATTCAGTTTTTAGCTTAAAGACTCTTAATTTTGATGATAATAGGTGTGAATAAAATTTAAGGATTGTGTTAAATTTAATTGCATATAATACTTTTGGCTAATTTCTTATTGTGTGAATATTAGGCAAATTAGGAATGTGAACTTTAAAGGACACGAAATGGAAAACGTTAATCAATACGCTCACGGAGCTGAGCATGAAGTCCACATCCATTGCAAACGATCATTAAGCACATTAATACTCAGTATGTTTGTATTAATTACAACTGGTCGTTAAAAGAAAAAGCACCCGAGGGTGCTTTTTCTATATGTTTGCTCAAAATAGATATGTTTAAGAATCTAAAAACCACGGCGTTTTTTATAGGCTTTGCGGTCATAAGAAGGGATGTTGGATTGCTGGAGATCAATCGCCAGCTGTTTCTTGCGTTGAAACTGTACTTCGTTAAGAAGGGCAGTATAAATTTTGGGACGATCAGTTTTAAACTTTTGTACATCCAATGGAATCTTATCTTCATTCTTGACAACGTACAGGACAGAACCATTGGCATTCGTTTCGTAAACCGTCCAACCAACCCGTACAGTGTAAAGGCCAGTTTTTAGATTCTTTCCTAAGTAAGATTTAAAACCATCGGGATGAGGGCGAACATAAGCATTCATCATGCATCCTCCATCATTTGATTTATTTGATGAAAGCGACAATCAATGAATTGATGGGGAGTGAGACATCATATTCAGTAAAATCACGATTTCTAGTTGTTTATATATTGTTCAATTTTGAAATTTCAAGTGAGGGAAAAACTATTATTTATTAAGTCATATAAGTTCAAAATATTAAAAATAACAGCTGATTTTTTTGAGTAAAAAATTCTCAAATTAATTTAGTATGAGTTAGAAGAAATAGCTCATTATTTTGTATTTTTGTGATAGATTTTGCATATTTAAAATGATTGAAATCGTAAGTGAATTTATGGTCAGTTTAAGTTAATTGTTTGCTTTTAAAATAAAAAAATTAATTTCAATACTTCTTGTTACAACCATTTTATCGACAATAGATGCTCCTTTTTGACATATTTCGTCTAGCATAATTAAATTGCTTTTGGAACTGTATTCATTTCAAACAAAGTAACTTGGTTAAACCAACGTAATTTACAATGTAAGGATGCATTTATTTTAACTTTTCTTTGCTATGCCAATCGGCTGTTCAGCGATTAGCTCATTTTAAACTTAACCTATTATTCATATTAAAAATTTTAATTTTCAGGAGATTTTTATGAAAAGATTAAAAGTAATTATTAAGGACCAGTTTAACCAAGAAACGATTGCTTTAGCAAAAGTTCGGCCTATGAATGACCACGCCCTTGAGCTTCATAAAAGTGTTGAACATATTGAAATTGATGATGACATTATTTTACCCAATATGGATTTGCTATATGAAAACCCTAAAAACGGGAAAATTTATCAATTGATTGGAGCATTCAGTGAGGAATAGCTTTTAAAGCATATTTGAAAATAAACAAAAGTAGAATGTGTATTTAGGATGATTTTAATCGAAGGACTTTTAGTTAAGAAGTGCTGAAAATAAAGTCAAACTAACGTAATAGACACAATTAAAATATTGAAGATCCCAAAGAGTTGTGGGACCATGCTTTTTGTGAAAGTGTGACCTAATCCACACTTTTGCATTTCAGGACTAAGTGGTTTTCACTAAGCCCATTCCTTCAATGAGAAGTAGGAATGGGCTTTTTCTATTGTATTTTATTCTTTAAATGTTTCATCTAAAGCTTGTTGAACAGCTTCTATACGTGATTTACAAGCTTTATAAGCAGTAATCGATTCTTCAACAATTTTCATTAAATTATCAATATCTGGACTTTCTTGAGACTCTAATAATTCGGCATTTTTTTTCAAAACGTCATGGCCGTCCTTAAACGTTAACTCTTCATTTTTCATTTGGAATTACCTGTGTAATGTTGGCTTCAATCACACCATCTTGCATTTCAATAGCAATGGCGGGGTTTGAAATTTGATGTATAGAGCGAATTGCTTTTCCTTCTGATCTAACAATTGCATAGCCTTTGGCTTGAACCTGTTTCGGATTTTGTAAAAGAATTTCTTTCATTAACGATTCGATTTGGGCTAATGAAAATTTAACTTGTTGGTGTGAACTAAACTGAATACGTTCTTTTATCTGGTTAAGCAGGTGATGTGCTGAATTAAGTTGACCTTGGGCCGAAGATTTAATGTGCTGAAGTAGCTGATCATTCTTACTTTGATAAGTCGTGATTTGATGTTGCGAAAGAAGCTTAATCGTTTGCAGACTATCTACCGCTTCTTGTACGCGTTCAACAATATGGTTACGGATACCAGCAATCACTTTACTTGGCGTATCGAATGAACGATGAGCAATTTCATCAAGAATGGTACGGTCTTTTTCATGACCAATGCCAACCCATATGGGTACAGTGCGTTTGCAGAGTAGGGCTGCAAGTTCATAATCATTCAAATACGCTAAATCATTCACCGATCCACCACCACGAATAATTACAATGAGGTCAGGTGGAAATTTAAATGTGCTGGCCCATTGTCTTAAACCTGTACCTAAAGACTCTATCAAGCTGGTTGCGGCTGTATTTCCTTGAAAAGTAGCTGTGTGATAGACAAAATGGCAAACACCATTTCTTTCTAGCGCATCCGCATCTTTTTTAAAGTCACCAAGTCCCGCAGCATTTTGAGGGGCAATGACTAAAACATTTTGAATATCAAAAGGAGTAGGGAGAAATTTGTTCTTGTGAATTAAACCTTCTTGAGTGAGTCGTTCAATAATTTGCCGATAACGTTTAGCAATTTCGCCTAAGGTAAAACTTGAATCGATCTCTTCAATATTGACTGAAAATCCATATTGGGGATCAAAACGTGCTCGAATTTTTATTAGAACATTTAAGTCACTCGAAATCTCAATACCAGTTTCACGCTCAAACTTTAAAACGATTTTACTTGCCGAAAATTTCCAGATCGTGGCCTTACAACTTGCAATGACCTTATCAGTATCTGCATCTTTTTCTGCAAGCTCTAAATAGTAATGACCTCCTTTAATATTTAAATTTCGAATCTCTGCTTTTACCCAAGCTGGCTCATCAAAGGCCAGACGTATAACTTCCTGAACTGTGCCGAGATATTCACTAAGGGAAAACTGAGGTTCAGTCATATAAAATAAAAATTAGAGGAATAAACTAGATAGTATAAAAAGCAACCCACCCAAGGCAATTGTTGTCTGTGAATTTAGGGTTCTGTTTAAAATAAATACAACAATTCAAAAGTTTAATTTTAAATTTAGCTTGTTGATGACTCGTTAATTCAAAATATAAAATTAATTAAAAAAGATAAAACTGATGAATTACAACAGATTAAAAAAAAGGGTTTGCTTTATAAAATATATGGGCGTATAAAGCTTACTTCCAATTGCGGGGTGGAGCAGTCTGGTAGCTCGTCGGGCTCATAACCCGAAGGTCGTTGGTTCAAATCCGACCCCCGCAACCAAAATATTATGCTCTGTGATGTACCACTTTTCATAATGCGAAAATTATGAAAAGCATTAGCTTATAAATAACCCTATATCAAGCTAAATATTAAATTCTAGACTGACTGTCCATACCTTAAATCTAGCGTTCTAATTAAATACCGTCAAATCACATGAGCTCAGTGATGAGTGAATGATTGTGAATATAGTAAATGAGTGGCTAATTGCCACAGCCGTAAATGGCAATGAGATTAATGTGAGGATTGTTCCTCATGTGCGTAAGCAAAACTCTCTCGATGGATATCGTTGGGTCGAAGTTGGTAAGAAAATTCAACTTCAAACAGGTGAAGAAATCGAGTTAAACCAAGATGGTAAAAGCTTTTATGCTGGATTTAATCAGCTTTATCGTTTAGCTACGTATTGTTGATAAAAATGTTTAGTTCTAAAGCTAAAAACCTATCTCTTTTAAAGGAGATAGGTTTTTTTATATCTAGATGGGTTATAAATAATTAAAATTATAAAAAACAAAAGTATATCCAGTCGATAGAATTATTATTTTAATTATATTTATAGCTAAACTAACCTGCTCGCCAGAATTGACGGCCCATAACCTTAAAGTTCTTTCCATTTTCTTCGGTTACACGTCGGTCTCTAAATTTCTCATTTAAACTATGCAAAATTAAAGAGCCATCTGCTTCTTTGAAAATTTGCTTAATCATTCCTTCGCCTGCAAAGTAAACCGCATAAATCTCGCCATCAATCACTTCAGTCTGAGAGATATCAATGCCGACTAAATCTCCATCTTTAATGTAGTCTGTCATGCTATCGCCTTTAGCTTTAATAATACGCATGCATTCTTGAGCAACCCGTTTTTCTTTAAAAAATGAGGCCGGAAAAGGAATTTTTCCATTAATTGCATCGAAGTGAAACTCGATGGACTCACCTGTACCACAAGAGAAATTAGCCTCTACAACTTCAATCCAGACATATTGATCGGTGGATTCAGCACTCACAACAGTAGGGCTAAATACTTCACTTTCTCTAAAAGAATCCTCTGTATTTCCAGTGGTTAACCAATACCCGTCCACACCTAAAAATTGGGCAATTAATGGAAGAAAAGCAGATTTCAAATTTTTCCCTGACTCTAAAGCTTGATAGGCAGGCTGAGACATTTTTACTGCTTCTGCCACTTCCGCCTGAGTTTTTTTCGCTTTAATTCTAGAGTCTTTTAAACGGTCTTTAAGAGCCATAATGGTCACACCAGCAAACTTATAACAAATATATAACTAAAGTTATATCGAGTAAAACAACTATAGTTATTGACTAATAACAACTATAGTTATAATATCAGTTATATCTTAAGATGAATAGATAAAGTTTAAATAGTATTTAAGTCTCTATTTATAGGCTTATCAACGTGTTGAGATGAAAGCTAAGTTTATTTTGTTTCTCTAGGCGGCAAAATAAAAGGGAGATAGCTCAATTAGTATGTGCAGATAGGCTATCAAAACAAAAATTGGAATAAAAAAAGCCCGATTCCGTGGATCAGGCTTAATGTTCGTCGATAAAGGGTATCAAGAACATGAAGAATTTAACAAAGATTTTGAGGCGTAACAAAAGTTTCCGATATACGGCAAAGCCTTATTTGAACTTTTTGGTCAAAAATTAAAGTTCGAAAAAAGCTTAAATTTAAGAACTTTAATACTTTTTTACAATTTCAAAAAAGGAAATATTTATTTTTAAATTAAAGCCTTAAATGCATATTGTTTGGTTCTATATGTTTGTTGTACCAGATGAAACGTTTCGAACACAAAATTGTAGCTATGACTTAAATATATTGCTCAAAGAATAGATCGAAACTTCAAGAATAACAAACGATAAAGATGCCTTACTAAACGAGTAAGTTGAGTTGGAGATAGTGAATGACTACAGCAATGCAGAACAGAGCTAAACAACTTAAAAATGCAAAACGTGGAGGGTATGTCCCAACAATTGCAAAAGATATAAACAAATATAAGGTACAAAAAATAAAAAGGGCACTTGAAGAGGCGAAGCAAATTGCAAGTGAGCTTGAAGATGAAGCGTTCGAATTCGATGATCAAGTCTCGATGCAAAAAGCGATAGGTGCAATCACCGTAATTGAGTTGATTGAACAAGCCTTAAACAGTGCACACTAACCCGCTTTAGCACACAAACATTCTTTCTTGGGCCCTAAAGTTAAACGGGTCAAGGTAAGTTCGTCTTGCAATTTAGCGCCGCTTTAAAGTGTTAGTGATTTTTATCGACTGTAATAAAGAAAACTAAGGGTATTTAAAAACTGAAAAACAACACGCTGGTTATCGTGGTGGATTTTCAAGTTTTACCCTTTAAAGCAGGACAAGATTATGACAACAGTTCCAACAAGTGGATTAGCCACATTTTTAAATTTTTATAGCATTGCAATTATGGTGGCCTTAGCAGTCAGCTTAGTTGTCGCAGTTGTGTTGATGATGCGTTTCCCTCGCTCACCGCAAGAATGGATTGTTGGGCTGATATGTACAGTGGTTTCAAGCTTAACAGGCGGCTCATTTATTATCATGAAATGGAATTTACATGAATGGGTATTAGATATTTGGGGAATGATCACACTATGTGGATTCTTCTTCATTTGCGGTTTGCCTGGTTGGGCCATTGTGAGATGGATATTTAATTTCATCAATAAACAAGAAGGTAAAACAATTGTAGAAGTCATGAAAGACTTAAAAAAAGCGAAAGATGATCTGCAAAATAGCTAAAAACAGTTTTAATTATATAGGTAAAATAAAATGAATATTGACCAGTACCTAGACGCAATCATAAACAGAGAAGGTGGATATGTTAACCATCCATCAGATCGTGGACATGTCACCAAATTTGGCATTACCGAATCGGTCGCTCGATCACAAGGCTATCAAGGTGATATGCGAAATTTACCAATAGCTGTGGCTAAGTCTATTTATAAAAAACAATATTGGTTTGAACCCCAATTTGACCAGATCAATGAGATTAGCTCAGCTATTGCAGAAGAGTTATTTGATACGGGTGTAAATTGTGGCGTCAATTTTGCAAAACCTTTGTTACAACGTGCTTTAAATCTGCTGAATAAGCAGGGGAAAGAAGGTTGGCCAAATCTTGTTATAGATGGCCAATACGGGCCTCTCACTTTTCAAGCGCTTACAACGTATTTGAACAAGCGTCCTAAAGATGGAGAAATGGTATTAGTCCGCATTTTAAATATTATGCAAGGGCAGCACTATATCGAAATTACAGAGAAGAACCCAAATTATGAAGATTTCTTTTATGGTTGGATTTTAAACAGGGTGTCGTTGTAAAAATTGTAATTAGATAAAAATATGCTGAATCATCGAAATGCTTTAAAAGTCTAAACATGAGTTAAGGCTTTTAAAGCATCATTCTTAAAATAATGATTTATTGTGCGATAAGTAAAATTGCAAGAAGAAAGAAAATAGCCCCACTGATTTTATTGAGTATAGAAAAATTATTTCCAGCTAACATCTTTTCTTTAAAAATTGAAGAGAAATTCGCATAGACCAAATGAATTAAAAAGCCAATAAAACAAAATGTTAAAGATAGAACTAAAAACTGATTTAAAATTTCTTTCTTTATATCAATAAATTGAGGGAAGAGGGCGATAAAAAATACGATTGTTTTAGGGTTAAGCAAAGATGCGAGTAGACCTTGATAAAATAGCTTCGATTTACTTACATTTTTATCGCTTTGCTGATCAGTAATTAAATCTTGCGATGGAATTTTTTTACTGAAGTTTTTATATCCTAAATACATTAAATAAAATGCACCAATAAATTTTAAAACCGTAAAAATAGTAGGGTTACTCGTAATAATAAGACCTACACCGCTAGCAGAAATTACAGCAATTACAAACATACCAATAATTAGGCCGCTAATACCGAATAAAGCGGTTTTAACACCATAATTGATTGAATTTGTGACAGTAAATAAAACACCGGGTCCAGGGCTTAATAAGGTAAGAAATGCAATTGTTATAAAAACTAAAAGACCGCTCACGCTGATATATCCTATTTATCAATTGAGACAAGATTATGTGATTACTTTAAATGAGAAAATACTTTATGTATACAGAAGGTTAAGTATATTTTTTAAAGTTATACCTAGCAAAAATAAATAGGGACGCTATTGATTAAAAATAAAGAGTGAAATAAATAGATAATCTATTTAAATAGCATAGCAGTTATTGCAACATAAACATACAACCCTGATAAGTAGGCATGTTAGTATGCTAAGTCTATACCTCAAGAAATGTACAGTATGACGATAAAAGAACGGCAGTTTAAATCTGGCGAATTTCGGTTTTCCTTTTTATCGTTTAAATATTGGGGTCTATGGGTTTTAGCTTTTGTTTTAATGTTATTTGCGATGTTACCGTGGGCTATTCAATGGCGTCTTGCCGATTTTCTTTCAAAAATAGCGTGGAAATCTTTAAGTTCAAGAAGAAAAACAACAATACGTAATTTAGAAGCATGCTTTCCTGAAAAAACACCTATGCAAATTGAAGTCAAAGCCAAACAGGTTTTTGTTGATACTTTAACGGGTGTATTTGAGGCTTTAAATGCTTGGTATAGTCCAAACTGGTTTAAAAACCGTGTTCACATAGATGGATTAGAGAATTTAACCAACAATCAGGAAAATGGCGTACTTTTACTAGGCACTCATAGCACCCTTTTAGATGCAGGCGGAGCCGCTTGTACCTTGTTTTTTAACATGGACGTAGTTTACCGACCTCAAAACAATCCCTTTTTAGATTTTCTGATTCATCGTAGCCGTGCAAGAGTGTATAAAAACCAGATTGCTCGAGACAACATGCGTGGACTTATCCAAAACCTCAAACATGGCCATGCAATATGGTATAGCCCAGATCAAGATTTTGGCTTAAAACAAGGTGTAATGGCATCATTTTTTGGAGTGCAGGCGGCTACCGTCACGGCCCACCGCAGACTCATGGATATCTCAAAAGCGGCAGCAGTACCTTTGTACTTTTACAGAAGTGGCGATATCAGAAACCCTCAATATCATGTTCTGTTAGAACCTAAATTAGAAAATTTCCCGAGTGGATGTGAAGTGAGTGATGCTGAAAGAGTCAATAAAATTATTGAGAATCAAATTCGTATCGCTCCTACGCAATACATGTGGTTCCATCGACGTTTTAAGACGCGCCCAGCTGGTGAAAAGAAATTTTATTGATGGTCTTGTGGGGAAATAGCAGAAGTACTTCTTTCGATTAAAATGAAACAAAATTTGACTTTTAATTGAAAGGAATCTTAATTAAATCAATATGAAAGACCAAGGAAGAGAAGTATATAATTTTTCTTTCTTTAATTATTTTGAATATCGATTGCAAATGTTTTTGAAGTGTGTATTATCGAGAATAACTAACAAAATATTCTAGTCATCATAAATTTCTATTTGCGCAGTTTTATTTATAATCCTTCGGTTTTTCAGTTATTTAAGTTTTGACGTCTATTTTTTAGTTAAATTGGTTTCACCAATAATAAGTTATAATATTTTAAGAGTTAGGATTAACATATGTCTACTAGTACTGGTACAGTAAAATGGTTCAATGAAACTAAAGGTTTTGGTTTTATTGTGACTGATGAAGGTAAAGATATTTTTGCTCATTTTACTGATATTCAAACACAAGGTTTTAAAGTTTTAATGGAAGGTCAACGTGTTGAGTTTACCGTAGTTCAGGGTAAAAAAGGCCCCCAAGCTTCAAACATTGTGATTCTTCAAAATTCATAATTAAATAAAATGCATGAATATTTTTAAATAAAGTATTTAAATAAAGTATTTAAATAAATTTTATTTGAAAAGTAATGCATTTTAGCAGAGTTTAAAAACCCACTTTACTTTTGTGGGTTTTTATAAATTTTAATTAAAATTATATTTAAAATAAAAAGAAGTGAAAATAATAGTTTTAAAAATGCTTCTATATTTTATGTTATAATATGAACAATTAGGTGTGTAGTATTAAAATGGATATTTGTATTGGTGGTATTTTTGACGGTCAAAAAGTAGAAAACGATAAAAATTATTTTAAAGTGGAAGACCATTATTCTGATAATAGCTCTGAATATATTAAACAACACTTTCATTTATTTGGAAAACTTTTTACTTTTTGGGTTTGTGATGACCTAGACTTGGAGCAAGCAACCAGAAAGGCAGAGCGAATCTTAACGAAGAAAAAAGAAAATATTTAGTTCAAAAAACAAATTACCTTTATATTGTCTGTTAATTTAAAGATTTCCTTATTTAATATAAGTTATTTTAGGAATTTAATTGAAATATCTTTAACAAGAAAAGTTAAGATCTTGAACGTAAATATTTTTTGCTTTTTTTATTTATTAAGTAGCATTTACAATATTCTATTACTAGTTACATACTTTAACAATTTGTATGTGGATTTTGCTAACTATAGTTATACATTAGACTTAAGTTAAAGCTGTTTTATTTATTGAGTAAATAAAACAAAACTCACTTTAATATCATTTATTGGAGTGGTTTCTTTATTAATTCGGTCATCTTTAATTCAATATTTATAATTAAACTATCGATAATATTCATTGTTATAGCCTCCCTTAGAAAGGAAAACATTTTAAATGTTAAATGAAGTACAACCTAATATTTGCTTTATTGGCAGTAGTAATTTAGCTTTAGCTTTAATAGGAGGAATGGTTCTAAAAGGATTTAAAAAAGAAAAGATATACTTGATTGAAGAGAAAAAAATTAATGATACAAATGCATTGAAGCAAAGAGAAGATGGTTTAAAAAAAGCTGACATTGTTGTGTTGTTATTAGATCCAAAACAATTAAAAGAGACACTTGCACCGTTTAAAAAATGGTTAGCAAATAAAATTATTGTTTCTATGATGGCAGGGATTGATATTGAAATCTTATCCCGTTTTACGGGTTCGAAAAAAATCGTTCGTGTGATTTCAAATCCACCTGTGCTTACGCATACAGGTACTCACGTGCTCATTGCTTCACAGCAAATGGACCAGCTTGATAAAGACTTAATTGAAACGTTGTACTCTGCAACAGGCCAGACTTTTTGGGCACCGTCTGAAACACAAACTGATGCCATCATTGCGTTATCTGGTTCAGGGCCAGCTTACTTTTTTTATATTTTAGATAGCATGATTAAGACAGGTGTTTCATTAGGGCTCGACAAACAATTTGCCTTAGATCTCGCTCTTCAAGCAGCGACTGGAGCAGTTGAAATGATTCGTAAAAGCAATGTTGCTCCTGCGGATTTATGTGGAAAGGTCACTTTAGCTAACGGAATTACCGAATCTGCTTTACGAATGTTTGAATTAGGAAATGTATCTGATGATATACGTTTAGCCATGAAGGCCGCATACCATCGTAGTAAAGAAATTACTTCAGAAATTATTTCTGAGGTTCGTTAATACATTCTTTGGAGAAAACTAGCTCTTTAAAAGGTATTCCCAAATAATATAACCTAAGCCAAACCCAATAAAAGAGTAGAGAGTAATAATAAAGAATACAAAACTGGCCTTATTTTTTTTCTTCAAAATGTTCATGGCGATGCCTCCAATTCAGATTAATTTTATTATGGAGATGAGGAGGCTGTAATCATAGATACAGAATTTTTTAAAAAAAATATAACAGAGCCTTAATCTGTTATGGTCTAAGCCGCTTAGCTTATTAAAGATTTTAGAATCAATAGTTTAAGTTAATATGCTATAGGCGTTAAGACTTTTATTCAATTAACATTAAATCAGCTGTATTGGCAGACTTAAGAGGGCGTAGGGCAAAGGTTGAGCGTGTGTGCCGAATTCCTTTAATCGAATAAAGTTTTTTCCGTAAAAAACGTTCGTAATGTTCCGCATCTTTTACAGCTACTTTGACCAAATAATCATAGTCACCTGTAACCAGATGAGCTTCTACAACTTCTGGGATATCTGCTAATGCTTCACTGAAATTTTCCAGCATTTCATCGTCATGACGCTCTAAGGTAATTTCAATAAAGAATACTTCATGAATACCAATCGCTTTAGGATTTACGTTTACCGTATATCCTTCAATAATTTTTAAAGTTTCTAGTCGTTTTAGCCGTGTCCAGCATGGTGAAGATGAAAGACCGACTTCTTCTGCTAATTGAGCAACGGTTAAACGACCATTACCACGTAATGCAGATAAAATTTTCCGATCTATACGATCTAGTGTGTATTCTGTTCTGTTCAAAATATAAACCAAAGAAGAATCTTCTGATAAAATTAAATATACTTTATTTTTATGCTGCGAACATTTAAAAATATTAAAAAATACAGGAAACATTTTGAGCTAAAGGTACATACACTATTTCTATGCATCGAACCTTTCTGGATAAGGGTGGTGATGGAGCAAAGAGCACTGTTTCAGTAAGGGTGACTAAACAGTGCTCTTTGCGAATTTCTTATAAGTTCTTAAATCTATTTTTATTAATTGTCCTAGTGTATTAAAACAAATTAAATAATAACTTTTATTTATCAATTGAAGAAAAACTAATCATTATTTTTTATCTAACTTTTCCTTTATGGTGATTTCATTGCAAAGAAGGAAGCAAGGTTATGATCACCCAGCACGATATAAATCAAAAACAATATCAAAATAAATCTCTCGACTATTTGAATAGCCAAGCTCATTCTGAAGGTATTGAATTTAATAAATTTATTAATGAAATTCGAAAAATTGAGAAGGCTGTAGTCTTAGATTTAGGTTGTGGTGGTGGTCATGTCTCTTATAACGTTGCTCCCCATGCTGATCTAGTCTTTGCTTACGATTTATCTCATGAAATGTTAGACACTGTGTCTAAGACGGCTAGCCAGCGAAAATTAAAGAATATCTTTGTGCAGCAGGGTATTGCTGAAGATATGCCTTTTAGTGACCAGCAGTTTGATGTAGTGATTAGCCGATATTCTGCCCATCACTGGCAGCATGTTCCGACGGCCATGAAGGAAGTAAACCGTGTTCTTAAACCTGATGGTATTGTTATTTTTGTAGATATTATTAGTTCTAGTTCTCCTATATTAGATACGTTTTTACAGACGATCGAAACGATTCGAGACCCGAGTCATGTACGAAACTATAGTGTGAAAGAGTGGGTCTATTTTATCGAAGATGCTGGCTTTGACTTAGTCGGCCTAGATAAACAAACACTTTCGTTAGACTTTGATAGTTGGGTAAAGCGTATGAAAACCCCTGAAGATCAAATCAAAACTTTGCGCTATTTGCAGGAAGGTTCATCTGACCTCGTTAAGAAATATTTCAAAATTCAAAATGACGGTAGCTTTGAAAGCCATGTGGGTTATTTTGTCTTTAAGAAATTAGGTTTTTAAAGTGGTGTAATGAATAGAGGTTTTAGTAGATAAGAAATGAATTAAATATCACTAAAACTCTTTTCTTAAATAGCTTGGATTATATTAAAGATGGGTATAAAACAAATCTAATATCATTTATTGATAAAGCTTAATCACACAATTTTTATAAGGTGATTAAGTATTCAAAACGGAAGTAGATTCATTCATTTTTCTTTTTATTAATAGACACTTGTAAGTAATTATTATTTAATACGCCCGCAACATTACCACTAATACTTTTAATAACTTTGTCGGGGAAATAATGCGTAATATTTTAGTAACGGTTTTCACTTTATTGATAGGAACATCAATTCATGCTAATCAAGAACCTAAAAGCCTTCTAGGGCAAACACACTGCGAGAAAGCAGTAGAGCTACATGGTTTTTTAAGCCGCGCTCAACTTGATTGTAACTATCACTATTATTCAGAAGAGTTAAAGGATGCTGCCGCAAAATGTACTAAACATGAGTTAGGCGATAAATACGGTAGAGAAGTCATGAAATTTGGTATGAAACAATTTGAAGAGCGCAAGAAAGAAGATACAAAAGGTCAATTATGTAGTAGGGTTTTAAAAGAATTTCCAAACTATATTAAAAAATAAAATAAGGTTTTAAAAACCTCTTCTAGCAAGCCGATAAAATGGATTTAATTATTCATTTTATCGGTGTATTACCATATATAATTCGCCAGTTAAACCAGAAATAAATTTTAAGAAGTCGCCCAATATCAAATTGATACTTAAAATCTCTCTTATTATTCTCTGTGATAGAACAGAGGAGGGACGCCTTGTGTGTGCTGAATCTTGTGTGTCATTTTTTCAACCTTTCTTCGTTCTCTCATCATGAATTAATGAATCGGGTAAATTATTTTTAAAACCTGTCTGAATAATATTTATAGCTTTTGAAAAGTTATTAAAATAAATAACCTTTCTAGAGAGTTGAGGATTACTACTCAGAAATTTTTCTAAGCGTTTATCAAAACTGTATGAGAACTGAATCAGCTCGATTGTATTTTTTAGAGTTTCTTTGGGCCTTTTGCCTGTAACTACAGACTTTAGATAACGTTGTAGGAGCCTTATTGTTCTTAAATAAAGAGGTACTTCCATTTTTAAAATTAAAGAGCACTCAAGAAGTAGCGGAAGTAAACGTTTATCGTAAGCTCCCTCTGCAATCCAACTATCTTGTAACGTGATTTGTTTAATACCAACTGAGATAGTTTCTTCCGAATTTTTTACAAACTCAGTTCCACTTAAGTTCCAGTAGATCTCATCAAATGCATGAGCAGATATCTTTAATTCTTTAGCTAGTTTCTTAGCGATAGTTGTTTTACCAGCCCCAGAAGGGCCTACAATACAAATTTTCATGGTTTATCTTTTTTGAATAGTGCTTGAGTAGAAATTTTATAAATAGAAACTAGACTAAAGTTCATAAGTTACTCATCTGTTTTATGAAAGCTTAATAATTTTATTTTGTATAATAAAAACTCAATTATAATTCCAACTTGAAGGAAATAAACTCATGAAAAAACTTTTATTCATTTGTTTAATCGGTTTGGCAGTGACACAGGTTAATGCTCATTCTGGGGGTACAAACTCTAAAGGATGCCATACGAATAGTAAAACTGGAGACCATCACTGTCATTAAGTAAATGTATAAAAGAGTAAGCTGTTTTGCGGTTTGCTCTTTTAAATATTCTAATCTTCTTTGAATAATAAGAGGCAAAAGATGGAAATGATACTTGGAGCGTTTGGTGTACTAATTTTATGGATTATACTGACTAAAAGGCATAAAAAACAGAGTGTTATAATAGAAAAGCCAGTAGAATACTTGTTTGATATTGTTGGAGAACAGTCTTATCAAGCTAATTTAAGAAAGATTGCTGGACCTAAACAAGAAAAATCAAAATATGTAGAAGTCATGGCTAGAGTTATTTCTGAACCTTTTAATGCTTATGACAAGAACGCTATAAAAATAGAAATTAATGGTTTAACAGTTGGTTATTTAAGTAGGGATGATGCCAAACTATTAGCTGGTAAAGTGATAAATCAGACAGTACCAGCTTTAATTAATGGTGGTTGGCTTGATGATAATAGTGAAGGGAGCTATGGTGTAAAACTCGGTATTCAAAGTCTTAACGAATTAATATAGTGGAGTACATTTTTAAGTTTTACTCATATTTTAAATCTCAAAAAATAAAAGTTTCTGTATTAGATTAATAAATCTTTTTACTAAAATTATTTTACTGAATTTTTTAAAGCTTTATTTCTATCCAATATCACATTGACACCTAAAACCCCTCCGATTATGCTTTGCGTGCTGGCCTACATCGCCAGTCGATTTTGACAGATCGATTTAACACACAAGACATCAAAAAGTTCTCTTTTTGGTGGCGAACTCGTTCGTTCCCCTTCGTAGCGGTAGGGCGAGGGAGGGACGCCTTGTGCGTGCTGATTCTTGTGTGTCAGTCTGTCAACCTTCTCTCGTTCTACCACCATAATCATTTGACAGTGATCTGGTAGAACTTCTTTACACACAAGGAGTCCGCTATGCGTACTAATTCTTCTTATTTATTGGTCTTTGCCAAACTCTCTCTATCTATACCGCCCAACTGGTCTTTAAAACGGTTTAACCGACTCTAGGTTTTTTACAACCTTAGCTCGTTACGACTAAAAAATCATAGCAACAATAAAACCTGAGATAGCTTAGGGCACATTTTTGTGCTGCTTTTGCATGCCTGTTTTTAGCACTCATTTTAAGAGTGACGGTATTTCTATCTCTTTTATATACAACAAAAAATTATTTAAACGGTATATCTATGCCAAATTTAGAATCTTCATTTAGAGCGCTACGAGTGCTTCACGCAGCTAAAGACTTATTTAATCAATAT
The DNA here is from genome assembly GCF_035615195.1 of Acinetobacter sp. IK31. Classification (NCBI taxonomy): domain Bacteria; kingdom Pseudomonadati; phylum Pseudomonadota; class Gammaproteobacteria; order Moraxellales; family Moraxellaceae; genus Acinetobacter; species Acinetobacter sp. IK31. Next base: position 138,858 of record NZ_JANBOB010000015.1, read on the forward strand.
GGTTTTCATCAGGTCGGTGTCGACCGAATTATTGCGGAAGCCAAAGTCGCCAAGGCTACTTTTTATAATGATTTTCACTCAAAAGCACGACTCATCGAAATGTGTCTCACTTTTCAAAAAGACGCGCTAAAAGACAAGGTGTTTTCAATTTCTAATTCATACAAAGAGCAAATGGTGCTTGATAAACTCAAGGAGATTTATTTTCTACATGCAGACTTAAATGGCTTTTATCATTTGCCATTTAAGGCAATTTTTGAAATTGAAAAGCTTTATCCTGTTGCCTATAAAATCGTAGTTGATTATCGAAATTGGTTAATTAGCGAAATATATAAACTGCTTTTGACCTTAAAAATGACGGCTTTAATCCAAGACGCTTACATGTTTTTATTTATGATTGATGGGGCAATGGTTCAGCTTTTAGGTGAAAATGGCGTAGATGAAAGCGCACGGCTGTTGGATTATTTCTTTTTAAACTTTACCTAACGAAATAGAACTTAATTAAGAAAAAGCCTCCAATGAAGGAGGCTTTTTCTTTGAAAGAATAAGCGTTTAGCTTAATGTCGCAGGTTGTGTGGGCTGCTGTGCCATTTGCTCAAAATATTGAACTGCAGGTGAACGAGCCATATAAGCCAAAGCTTGTTCAGTGTCACCTTCATGAATTGGGTTAAATTTTGGAGAAACCCATCGTAAGGTCGCTTTCCACAAATATTTAATGGTTGGAAGGTTATCTGACTGCGTTGCCGTTTTTTCAAATTCACGAATGAAATTAAAGAAACCACGACGCATCAATTTTTGAATATCTTTATGCTCTAAATCCTGTTTGCCTAGGCTACGAGCAAAATCGGCAAGGAAAAAAATAAACAGTGGAAAAACAGCGGCCATAATGACTTGGCGCGACACATAGAAACCCAATTTGTTTGTTAATAGGTGCTCAAATAAATCATAGGCAACACAGCGATGTTCAACTTCTTCAGCTAGATGCCAACGGAACAAATCAGCCATGGCAGGGTCGGCGTGATCCCAAGACTTGCTGTCGAGTGTCCATTGTCCAATAGTTCCAGTAAAGTGCTCAATTGCGGCAATAACACCTACTCGAAAAAGTAACCAATATTCTTCAAGTTTCTCACCTTTTACAAGTGGTAGACCAAAGGGTTTATCGCCCAATAAAATGTTAAAAACAAAATGGGCACGGTTGAGCGGGTCTTGAATGTCATAGCCATTTTCACGTAGAAAATCTTGAGCTTTTTCATGGGCACGTGCATGTGCCGCTTCTTGACGAACAAAGCCAATTACTTCTTGTTTTAATGTTTGATCGGTAATGAAGGGAAGGGTTTTATTAAACACACGGCAAAACCAAAATTCACCAGCCGGCAAAAGCATATTAATACCATTTGCTACGTGTGAGCATAGCGGATCATTCGGCATCCAACATACAGATGACTCTGCAAAATCAAAATATACTTTTCGAGCTTTAAGCTGGTGGTTCCCTGTGATCATCTACGTCACCCTATTCATAATTGTTAATTTAATGTGAATGGACAATTTTTAGCATTAAGTAAAATCGATCACCATGTGAGTAAAGGACAAAAACATCCAACAACAGGCTTATAGAGATAAAAAAGGTCTAAATTAGAAGTTTGATCAATAAAAAAGGCTCCCGTACTAAAAGGAGCCTTCATTTTTTGTCAGTTAAGCTTTAAAGTTTTTAAGCCTATTTATTTTTTAAGCTGAAACTCTTTATTATAAAGTTCACGGTAATTCACTTATCGTGCTTAAAAGTCTAGATTGCTTGCCACTGATCTTTAACTTCTTCTGAATTTTTATTGAGTATGACTTGGTTTTCTTTGACTTCCCCAATCCATCCAGTAGGAATAAGGTGATGTTGGCCGCTTTCGTCTCGAGTCAGCTTTAATTGATTTTCACCATCGAGATGGTCAACTGTTCCTACTTTAGTACCACATGAAGCAATAACATCTGCGTGTTTTTTAATATCATTAATATTTAAAGTATTCATTTTGGACCTCTTCTTTACAAATAGAAAAACGGTAGAAACTAAGTTACTTGAAATAATCGGCTAAATGTTGGGTTTTTAATAATCCTTACATGACGGGTTTATAAGTTCACCTAATAAGTGCATTTGAATAACAATGAAATAATTAGATATAAATCTAATAATATTTATCTTTTTATTACAATTTATGTGTTTATTTAAACAGTTGGGTTCAGATAGGGTTAATTTAATACTTGTAAATAATTAATCGTAATGAATAGCAAAATACCTATAAACATGACGATATTGAGTATGTTGAGTGAATTTGAATATGCGTTAGCTGAAGATAAAAGTAAGCAGCGTCTAAATTTACTCTATCACTTGGTAAAATCAGCAGCGAACTTACCTTATCCTGCTTCCGGACAAACTTATCAACGTTGGCAGCTTTTTGCTCAGATTGCAGGTTTTGATTTAAGTCTAGCTAAATTGTTTGAATCACATTGTGATGCTCTAAGTATTTTAAACGAATTAGGTTACCAAGCTGAAATAGATAATCAGATTTGGGCGGTTTGGGCAGCAGACGGTGGACCAGCGCCTTTGCAAATAAAAGATAATCTTTGTAAGGGCATAAAACCTTGGTGCTCTGGGGCGGAATTTATTCAAAAAGCTTTAATAAGTTATAAAGATAACGAAGGCCAATCACAGCTTTGTATTGTTGATTTAAATCATTCATCAATTAGTACCGATTTAAGCCAATGGCATGCAGTAGGGATGCACGCTACGCAGACAGCCAGAGTCATTTTTGAAAATACGCCAGTTAAACCCATCGGTCAGCCTAACGCTTATTTAGAGCGTCCGGGGTTTTGGCATGGCGCTGCTGGGGTGGCGGCTTGTTGGTATGGTGCCGCCGTTCGTTTAGCGGTTTTTTTGCAACAGAGTTGTCAGGTAAATCCAAGTGCATTTAAAAAAATGTATTTAGGTGAATTAACTCAGCAGTTAGAAATCACTAAACAATATTTTCAATATGTCTCGGCTCTGATTGATAAGCAGTCCATGTTAAGTCATGAGCGAGAAGTGCGTATATTACGTGCGCAAACGGAGCAATGTTGTCAGAAAGCCATTGAACTGGTCGGAAAAGCATTAGGCGCTAGCCCTTTTTGTGAGCAATCTACTTTTGCAAATTTGATGGCTGATTTGCCTGTATTTATTCGGCAAAGTCATGCGGCTTTTGATTATGAGCAGATTGCGGAGCTTTGTTTGCCGGAGGAAAGTTTATGGGAACTTTAAATCATCCTCTTGTAGAAGACCGTATGATTTCGGGCGAAGGAACACCGAAGGAGAAGTGGCTACAGGCATTTGAAGAGCATCCCTTAGATTCTCTTAATCTTGAGTCATTGCACTTTAAAAGAGTGGTGATTGTAGCTCCACATCCAGATGATGAAATTCTGGGTTGTGGGGGATTAATGCAGCAACTCATGGCGCAGAATTGCAAAATTATTATTTTAGCAGTCAGTAATGGAACACAAAGTCATCCTGATTCTAATAAATATAGTCCAGATGAGCTCAATATTCTTCGACCACAAGAAAGTTTGGCTGCTTTGAAGTGTTTAGGTGTTTCAGAAGCTGTCGAGAGAATTGAACTCAATTTATTAGATGGGCAGATACATTGCCAGACTACACAACTTTGGCAGGGCTTAAGCAGAATAGTTCAAGCAGAGGATATCCTCATTTGTAGCTATGCATTTGATGGTCACCCAGACCATGAAGCCGTGGGGAAAATAGTACAAGCTTTTGCAGAAGATCGGCAGTTAGTGTGTTTACACGTCTTAATCTGGGCGTGGCATTGGGCTATGCCTTTAGATCCGAGAATTGATTGGCATCGAGCAAAAGCTTATAAGCTGACAGAAGAACAATTAGCAAAAAAACATGAAGCAATATTGCAGTTTAAAACCCAAATTGAAGTAGATCAAAGCACGGGAAAGGCTGCAATTTTATCTCCAAATACAATTAGCCGTTTATTAATGCCTTATGAGGTTTATCTGAGTGATTCATTCTCGCGTCTATTTTGAGGAGTTGTATCGTAATAATAATGATCCATGGGGCTATGATTATCATTGGTATGAAGCTCGCAAAAGACAAATTTGTCTTGCATTATTAACACGACCACACTATCAAAAAGTTTTAGAAGTCGGCTGTTCAAATGGGCATTTGAGTGTTCATTTAGCTCAACGTGCTGCCCAGCTTTTATGCCTAGACGTTTCTGATTATGCTGTTCAACTTGCCTCTCAACGTTTGCAGGCATTTGAACATGTGGTTGTTGAAAATAGAAAAATACCAGAAGAATATTTAGTTCAAAAATTCGATCTGATTCTTATTAGTGAAGTGGCTTATTATTTATCCGAAGCCGAATTACATCAGTTTATAGAAAAATTAAAGCATAGTTTAAATGTCGATGGGGAAATTCTTTGCTGCCACTGGCGCCATGAAATTAAAGACTTTGAATTAAATGCTCAGCAAGTACATCAAAGCTTTCAACAACATTTTCCATTTCATCATTATTTAAGTTTAAACGATCCAGATTTCATGGTTGATCTTTGGACAGTGAACTCATCTTCATTAGCACAGCAGGAAGAGCTAAGATGAAAATAGGCGTTGTCGTCCCAGCTCATAATGAAGAGCAATATTTATCAGCCTGTCTACACTCTATTCACGTTGCCAGAGAAAACGTGAGTAATTATCAAGTGGAAGTTGTTGTTGTACTTGATAATTGTACAGATCAATCATGGTCCGTGGTACAAAGCCATCAGGTTAATTGGATTGAGTGTCACTATGCTTGTGTTGGAAAGGCGAGAGATGTGGGTATTCGTCATTTAATTGAACGCGGAGTAACTTGGATTGCATGCACAGATGCAGATAGTGTAGTAAGTCCTGATTGGTTGCTATATCAAATTCAACATCAACCCACAGATGCAATTTGCGGTACGGTAAGTCTGGATGATTTAAGTCATTTATCCATGATCAAGCAGCAGAAATATTTAGCGCATTATCAAGATCAAATGAATCATCAGCATATTCATGGGGCAAACTTAAGTTTCAGTGCGGAGGTTTATCTTGAGGTGGGTGGTTTTGAGCCTATTTCGTGTCACGAAGATATTTCTTTAATTGAGAAATTTAAAAGAAAATCTAGGAGTATTACGTGGAGTAATTTAGTACGAGTGACAACAAGTAGCAGATTAAACGGACGCACTCCAGAGGGGCTATCGTACTTTTTAAACAATCTGTAAGAGGTCAAAGCATGATTTGATCTAATATAGAAATATTTTTTTTAGATTTTTAGGGTCATACTTAATATTAATTATTTTACCTACTTTGTATTTGTTATGATCTTTCTTACGGATGATCACTTTTAGATTTTCAGTCTTTATCCATAAAATAAAAAATGTTATCGCCGTAAATAAATGGCGGTAGACCTGAATAACTCAGATGAGCGAAAAACAGGAATACAGTCAATGGAGCCAAGTATATAACCTACTTGTTGTATTTGTGACTACATATGTAAATAACTCTTATTATAAATTCACTTAACGCCTAAAATTCTCGAAAATAAAGTTTTAAGGGGTAGAAGATTGGATTTTTTAAGTTTTTTTCGTGAATTAAAAGTTGAATTAAGCCATTATCCATGGCTTGAGATGTTGGTTTCACTCACGATTTTGATTTTATTTGCAGCAATGGCAAATTTTATTGCTAAACGGATTATTGTTCGGGGCGTTCGGCACTTAATTACAAAACTCAAATCACCAAATCAATCTATTTTTGCTCAACATAGTGTCATAAAGAAATTTGCCAATATTGTGCCGGCCGTTGTCATTATGAACGGTATTGCAACCGTTCCACATCTAACGCAGAAGGTTATTTCTTTTGTAGAAATGGGGGCGCAGGCATTTATTTTTCTGACACTCGCGCTTACAGTCAGTGAGCTGTTAAATATCTTCAATCTTATTTATCAGCGGAATCCGAAATCTAGAAACAAGCCGATTAAAGGTTACTTACAACTTGTTAAATTAATTTTATTTGTCGTTTGTGGCCTGATGATTTTAGGGACATTTCTCAAAAAGGATGTGTTCACTTTACTTGCAGGTTTTGGTGCGATGGCAGCGGTATTAATGCTCGTTTTCCAAAATACCATTCTATCTTTGGTTGCCAGTGTGCAAATTGCATCTTATGACATGGTTCGTATTGGTGACTGGATTGAGATGCCTTCACTGAATGCAGATGGTGATGTAATTGATATTTCTTTACACACGGTGACTGTTCAAAATTTTGATAAAACGTACACCACTATTCCCACCAATAAGCTGGTTACCGATACTTTTAAAAACTGGCGAGGCATGAGTAATTCTGGCTGCCGTCGAATGAAACGTTCACTCTTTCTCGATCAAAGTAGTGTTCATTTTATGACTGATGAAGAACAACAAAAGCTCAAAGAATTTTTATTATTAGACCAATATCTTGATGCAAAGAATTCTGAAATTGAAGAGTTTAATAAGCAGTTAAGTAATCAGTCACGCTATAACAAACGCCGTTTAACCAATATCGGCACATTTAGAGCGTATGTTGAATTTTATTTGCGCCAGCATAAAGGTATTGCTCAAAATCAAACGATTATGGTTCGCCAATTACAGCCGACCAGCCAAGGTTTGCCTTTAGAAATTTATGCATTTAGCAATACAACTGCATGGGTTGCTTATGAAGCAATTCAGTCAGACATTTTTGATCATTTAATTGCGATTCTTCCTGAATTTGGTTTACGTGTTTACCAAGCACCTTCAGGTCATGATTTGCAAAGATTAACAGCAGAGATTAATCCAACTTAATTTTTGGTAGAGATGCTCACACTGAGCCTACTTCCATAAAAAGCTCCCAGATGGGGGCTTTTTTTAATCTATGTTCTTGCCGCAGTTTTAAGCCTGATTATTTATTTTTCAAATGTGATTTGGGGTTTTGACTATTCTGACACCGGAATTGTCCTTTAAAGATATTAACAAGTTCCTTTTTAGAACTTAATGTGTATTTATCTTGAGGAAGAGAAAAAGAACATGTACCCAAACACATTCAAAGATATGGCTTCTAAAACTTTATGGCCTTTATTTCCACGCCGTGTTGCTTTTGAGTGGAATGAATCACCACTACACTGGATGCCACAATCTCCAATAGGAAGTCATGCTGTAAATCATTTCAGTTTTACGCTTGTGCGAGGAGAATACTTTTTCTGCCGTATTTTTAATAAGGCTTTGCCTTTTATAACCGATGAAAAATTAAAAAAAGATGTAGAAACTTTTATCCGCCAAGAAGCGATTCATGCTCAAGCACACAAAGAATCTGTTGAAAAATATATTCAGCGTTACGGAGTTGATATTGAAAAGCAGTATGAGCGCGTAATTGAACTATTTGATTATATGCTTGCAGATAAGCCTCTTGGAAAAGCGCTACCAAAGCGTATGCAAAAGCCTTGGTTATTGTTTCGTGTGGGCATTGTCGCTGCTGCTGAACATTACACCTGTGCATTAGGCCAATATGTTTTGACAAAAGCACATTGGGAAGAAAAAGGTTGTGACCCAGCAGTAAGTGATTTATTTACTTGGCATTGTGCAGAAGAAGTTGAACATAGAACAGTTGCTTTTGATTTATTTGAGCATTTAGGCGGTAGTTATACATTACGCGCTGCAATCATGAGTATTACGGCACCCATTTTTACTTATTTAATGGTTAAAGGTACACAAGAGCTTGCAGCAGTAGATTGTAGTTTACCTAAATCTCAGCAAAGCTTAGGCCGTCTTGATTTTTGGCGACAATGGTTTAAAGCAAGCTCCCAGCAGTTGGTACCAAGTCCTATATGGTTTATGACGATCACTAAAAACTTTTTTAAACCTTCATATCATCCTTACTATGAAGGTTCAACCGAGCTTGCATTGGATTATATAAATCGTTCACCAGCGGTCAAACTTTATGAAGAAATACAAAAAGGACTGGTAAGCTAATATGAATACAACTATTGAAAAACAACAAAGGTATATTCAGTCAGCTGATGTCACTCTATCTATTTATGAATGGGGGCAGGCATCCGTAGGCCGTGAAACACTGGTCTTTATTCATGGTTATCCAGACGAGGCACAGATCTGGGATGACTTAGCTTCATTATTGAAATCAGATTTTCATATTGTGACTTACGATGTGCGAGGCACAGGTTTATCTGGAACTCCGTTATCACAAGCAGGGTACCAGATGGATTATCTCATTTCTGATTTAAAAGCAGTTATTGAACAAACTAGTCCACATCAACCCGTACATTTGATTGGCCATGATTTAGGTGCTCTTCAAGGTTGGGAAGCTATTTTGGATGATAAGTTAAAACGACATATCAAAAGTTATACGGCTTTAGCCCCAAGTATTGATCATGCAGGTATATGGTTTAAAGAAAATCTGAACAGTAAAGAGCCTGCGAAAAAGTTTGCGGCTATCAAGCAAATGATTTCTTCGAGTTACATGTTATTTTTTAATATTCCAATTCTTCCAGAGTTAAGTTGGTATCTGGGGCTATCAAAAATATGGCCACAAGTAGTTTCTCAAATCGAAGGTAAGAAAGTTGCACCACATCCTAATCAACTTAAAAATGCCATACGTGGGTTAGGTTTCTATCGATTGAATTTATTTAAGCCATTAATCAACTCTAAAAAGCGTTATACCTCGGTACCTGTACATGTTTTATCAATGACCAAAGACCGCTTTGTGCCTCAACATATTGTAGATAAACAGGACAGATGGGTTAATTCATCTTTTACACGTACTGATATTCATGCGGGTCACTGGGGAATTGCTAGCCATCCTGATTTAATCGCAAAGCCTATTCGTAACTATATTCAAAAGCTCACTGCATAAAAATAAAGCTGGAGGTCTAAAATGAACAATGAATTAAAACTGGCGACACCATTTGTTTTAAAAGATAATTTTACGCTCAAGAATAGGCTGATTAAATCAGCTTTAAGTGAAGGGCTGGCGCATACAGATGGACGGCCAAGTAAAGAGTTGATTCAACTATATCGAACTTGGTCGCAATCTGGAGTCGGGATTTTGATTACCGGTAATGTAATGATTGACTCTAGAGCAATTGGCGAACCGGGTAATGTCATTATTGAAGACGAAAAAGATTTAGCCCTAATTAAAGAATGGGCAGAAGTTGCTAAATCTGGTGGTAGTGAAGTCTGGATGCAAATAAACCACCCCGGTAAACAAGCAATTAGAGGGTTAAATAAAGAAACTGTTTCGCCTTCAGCCGTGCCATTTGGCCCTAAAGTGGCAGCCGTTTTTGCTACACCGCGAGAGCTGACTCATGACGAAATTCAAGACCTTATTCAACGCTACGCAAACACTGCCGAAATTGCCAAGAAAGCAGGTTTTACAGGTGTTCAGTTACATGGCGCACATGGTTATTTAATTAGCCAGTTTCTTTCTCCGCATCATAACCGCCGTACAGATCAGTGGGGCGGAAATATCGAAAATCGACGTAGATTTGTCCTTGAGGTTTACAAAGGAATTCGCAATCGAGTCGGGCCTGACTATCCTGTAAGTATTAAATTGAACTCAGCCGATTTTCAAAGAGGTGGTTTTACCGAAGAAGAATCGCTGGCAACCATTCAAGCACTGGATGAGGTGGGAATCGACTTAATCGAGATTTCTGGCGGGACCTACGAAAAACCCATTATGCAGTTGGGAACTCCGAAAGAATCAACAATCTCTCGTGAAGCCTACTTTTTAGATTTTGCTAAAAAAGTTCGTGAACAAAGTAAAATTCCACTTATGGTGACTGGAGGTTTTAGAAGTCTGCAAGGTATTGAAAGCGCATTATTAAATAATGATTTAGATTTTGTTGGCCTTGGGCGAATTTTTGCAATTGAACCGTTGGCTTCAAAGCGTTTATTAAGCGGGCTTGAAACCATAAACCAAGTCAAACCTTTAACGACTGGATTTAAGTTTATTGATAATTTGGGGTCATTAGAAATTACTTGGTATACACGTCAAATGCACCGATTGGGGCGTGGGCGCTTACCAATTCCCGAGGAAAATGGACTTAAATCTTTTATTCTGGATATTAAAGATAAAGGGTTAGGTATATTCAAAACTCGTCGGTTACGCGCGTCTTAAAATTATAAATTAACGTTTTATATCAATGAGGATATAAATTATGTCGGCAACTCATCAGATAAAAATATCTAGATTTAGTCTCGTTGCAAAAATTATGGGAATTAGCTTTCTTCTATTTTTTGCAGGTGCAGCGCTTTTTATCTTTTTAAATATTCCTGCAATTTTACTTCAGTTCGAATGGGGTAAATTTCTTGTTCGATTAGTTCGCTGGGGAGAGCTGCATGGTGGGGGTGAACATTACGAGTTGATGATCTCAGTCATCTATATTGTATGGGGATGGTTTATACTAAAAGCGGCCAATGACCCTCTAAAAAACTATCTATTTTTTGAATTTACAATGTTTGCCAATATTGCTCATTTCGGTGCAATGCTTGTTATGGGGTTAGTAATGACACATGAAACTCCACATTTAATTGGAGATGTATTGTTGGGTTGGGTCATTCTCTTAATTTATATTTACTTCTGGTTACCTGTTAGAAAAATATATAAAACTGATGCCAATCTAGTTTAATAAATCAGTTTGGGCGGGGAGAGAGATTTGGCCTCGCCCCAACTATAGATTATTCTGCAAACCAAATGTTTTGATGATCACACATTGGGCTCAAATGTTTAATACGTAAGTTGTCTTGCTCAAAATTACCAAAACCCCCAACAATATCTAACTCATTACCTATGGCGATAAGTTTACCTTTATAACTTAAAGTGTCTTTTTCAGAATCCCACTGAGCAGTGTTTTCAGGAAAAATAATGAGGATATCGTTCACATAGAGGCATTCTTGTTTTAGCTGCAATATTCCTTTTAAGCGTGCTGATGCAAAAACGCCGTTAGATTGATAAACAGGCAGTTTCACCGCACTCGTATTTTCGTTTGCCTCTTGCCGCTGACATCCCGCCAGAAGGGCAAATACAACTGCGAAAATCAATTTATTATTAATACCCAATTTTGTTCCTATACGGGGCTTATCTATTTCTAATAGTAACTGACTAACATTTCATATCAACATTTAGTTTGTCAGAGGAGATTTCATGAAGAATGACTTAAGGCGCGTAGCGTTCTCCACCAAAATAATAGCGCCAACAGACTAACACCTGCACCTAGAGCACACACACCAAGCCATCCTGCATAGGCGTAGGTAGCTGTTGTACTGATAGCACCTAGTCCACTGCCGATTGCATAAAATAGCATGTATAGCCCAACAAGCCGGCTATGAGCTTCGGGACGAGTACGAAAAATCATGCTCTGGTTGGTCACATGAAGAGCTTGTCCGCCCAAGTCTAATAATACGATGCCAATTACCAGAGCCCAGAGTGAGTACGCCATGAGTGAAAGTGGCCCCCAAGCGATTAATAATATAACGAGTGCCGCCAAGCTTGTACGCTGAGCATATCCGCGGTCGGCCCACTGTCCAGCACGTGCAGCGGCCAGAGCGCCAACAACTCCGACAAGACCAAAAGACCCGATAATCGTATGTGAAAAACTATAAGGTGGCTTACTCAACGGTAATACTAGTGCACTCCAAAAAATATTGAATGCCGCAAACATGAGTAAAGCTAAGACACCGCGGACTTGAAGCACTTTTTCTTGGCGTAGTAGTTTTAGCATAGAGACTAGCAGATGCTGGTAGCGCATTGAAACGGGCTGAACATTTAAACGAGGGAGACGTTTCCAAAGTGGTAAAGCAATTACCAGCATGATTACAGCTGCACAAAAGTAAACGCCACGCCATCCTGCTAAATCGCTAATTCCTCCTGAAAACACTCGGGCAAGCAGTAAACCAATGAATACACCACTTTGCGCGGTCCCGACCACATGTCCTTGCTCATGCGGAGCAGCAGCACTCGCAGCATAAGCAATAAGCCCTTGTGTCATGGCTGTGCCGAGTAAACCTACGGCAAGCATTCCTGCCAAAAGAACAACCGTAGAATGAGCAAAAGCAACTACTAGCAATGCAGATATCAATGCTACGAGTTGAATAGCCATTAAACGACGCCGATTTACAAGATCACCCAACGGCACTAGAAAGATTAGCGCCAGCGCACAACCAATTTGAGTGGCTGTAACTACACCACCGATGGCGGAATGACTAATGTTAAAGTCCCTAGCCAATATGTCGAGCAAAGGCTGGGCATAATAGACATTTGCTACGCTTGCACCACTTGCAATAGCAAACAGCAATATCAAGCTCTGAGACATCTCTATAACTTTTGCATTGTTCTGTCTTGCCGGCAATGCGGAGGTGTGAGAAGACTTCATAATTCTAAACTAGTTTTAAAATGAAACTAGTTGAATGTTAAGTCTACTAGTTTTAAAATGCAACTAGGTATCTTGTTCCTAATCACCCATAAGGAAATTTAATGGCGAACTCTACATCTTTAAAAGATGAGCCTTGTCCTGTTGCACGCTGTGTTAATCTCATCGGAGATCGGTGGTCACTGCTTATTGTGCGTGATGCTTTTGATGGAATGCGCCGTTTTGGAGACTTCCAGCGAAGTCTGGGAGTTGCGCGAAATATTCTTTCTGATCGACTGAAAAAGCTGGTTGATGCAGGCGTGCTTGAAATGCAAGATGCTTCGGATGGTACGGCCTATCAAGAATATGTATTGACCGCTAAAGGGGAGAGTTTGTTTCCAGTTGTTGTGGCTTTACGACAATGGGGAGAGCACAACCTATTTGAAGGTGGTGAGCGCCATTCTCTGTTAATTGATAAAAATACGGGGCAGCAAATTCCATTTATGGCACCAGTCGCGGCAGATGGAACAGTGCTGAGAGCTTCTAATACTGAAGTGCAAAAGGTGAAATAAAAGAAGAGAAAACAAAAATAACCTTTTTTAACTTAAATTTGCAGAGATTAATTGATAACCTTGCGCGTCAAATTAAGGTGAGATTATGAGATTTATATTCCTCTTTATAAGCGCGATTTCAATTCAATGTTATGCAGCATCAGAAGCAATGGAACTTCATTACTGTGAAACTGTAAAAAAAGCAGCGAGTGGTGTGATGGATGCTAGACAACATGAAGTGTCCGCTAAAGAGTTACATGACATCGCCAATCATCTTGAAGAGCAACAAGCCAAACAACTTTATCAAGAGCTTATCAAATCTGCATATTCTTCAAAGTTATTTGAAGACCCTCTTATTAAGTCAAAAGCTGTCGAGAACTTTCAAACCACTTGGCATGAACAATGTTTAGCAAAAGAATTGGCTAATGATATTTGAGGGGGTAGTGGGGAATAGCTAGCTGGGGTTTGGAAAATAGGTTTTTGATTCTTACTTACCTCTTAGTTATAAAAAGCCCTCGGAATTTCAGAGAGCTTTTTGTTGTGTATAAGTTAAGGTCAAATTATTTAACTATGTAAGATTAAGAAATTGGCAAGTTCATACTCTTCTGCAGTTAAAGGTGTTGATTCAAGGTTAATTTCTTCAAAGTTTCCTTTAATGCTGTCAATAAAGTTATTTTGCACTGCCGCAATAATTAACTGTACATCGTCAGGTGTATTACTAATTAAAATATTAAGCATATTATGATAATTATCAGAATTAATATCTTGTTGTCGTGGAGAGTCAATAATAAATGGAGGAGTAGATAACTCAGCATGAGAGTAGATGGAATTAAGGATAGTAAGCCTTTTCACTAACACTGGCTAAGCGCGGTAAAGAAGGAGAGAAAGTATTAGTGCGAGTACTTAATATCATACAGGGCCAGCGTTACATAGAAATCTGTGAAAGGAATCCTACCCAAGAGCAATTCTTTTATGGTTGGATCGCTAACCGCGTTTCACTATGAAGGTTCTGGTTTTACTGTGCATTCTGCTTTCAGGATGCACAGCTCATACGATATCTACAAAAGTGCATGTCACTGTTTGTGTGCAGTGTGTGAATTAAAGTCTTTAGGAGAACGCTTTCTTATAGATGTGGGAATAAGTTAAATTGGTTCAAATTTTCTTTAAATATATTTAATTTTAGCTTTAGTATCTATAAGTTAATATAACGAGCTTTATTGTTATTTTTGTAAAAATAAAAAATAAAAATTGTTTTTAAGTTAATGTTTTTTAAAATTATATATGTTTTATATTTACATTAATAAGATTGGATACAGATGCTTGATTCATTATTAAATTTATATCATCTACTTTAAATAAGCTATTTACCCTTTGCGAAGAATATTCAACGAGCGGTCTAAATATGTTTGATTGAAATAATGAATAAATAAACCCAACCTTGAATTTACAAGTAGGGATATAGAATGGAAATGTGAAAAAGCTACCCATAAGTGGAAATACTCATGAATTAAGTTAAAGGATATTGGTATGAAAGCTATTTTAACGAAGAAAATTATTAGCTGTATCGCAATTAGTGGTGTTTTAAGTTTCAGTGCATTTGAGATTATGGCAGCAAATCAACAAACTATAAATGATGGGAATAATCACTCTAAAATATTAAATGAAAACCATGAAAATTTGACTGATAGTCAAATTTTCAAGATATTAAGTACAGCTAATAATGGTGAAATTAAGCAGGCAAAAACTGCCTTGCCAAAACTAAAAATGGATGAAGCTAAGAAATATGCTGAAATGATGATTAAAGAACATTCAGCCAATGAAAAAAATGCACAAGCTTTGGCAAGTCGGTTACAGTTGATTTCACAAACCAGTAATCTTAGTAAATCATTGCAAAATGATAGTGATAAAATTGTTAGTAAGCTTAATCAAATAACATCAGATACTGATAAAAATTATATGATGAGTCAAGTTAAAGTTCACCGTAAAGTTTTGATGATAATTGATAAGCAGTTAATACCAAACACGAGAAGTTCTGAATTAAAAAATATGCTCCTACAAACACGTGATGCTGTTGCGAAACACCTAAAAGCAGCTGAAGATACATTTAAGAAGATGAAATAATATACAATTATTATCTTTTAAAAATACATGTAAAAAGCCTAGTATTAATTAACTAGGCTTTTTAAATTGTGTATAAATAAAATCATAATTTCTTGTCGGTCAGGGTAAAGCTGGAATGTTATCAGCAATGTTTACTCTAGCGAAATATAACGATTGTGAGATGAAGCATGATGTAATTGTGAAGACTCTCTGGACAAGAATTTTTATAAATGAGAAATACTTTTTATTAATTAATAACATCTCCTCACTTAATTTGGACACTTATAAAACACAACTAACCGAAACGTAAATTATACTAATAATTGTTCAGCATATTCCAAAAATCCTTTTTATGTTCTAGCTCTTTTAAAAGACACTAGATTTTAAAATATAGGGAGTAAGAAAATGGTAAATACAAAACAATCAATTTCAGATGGTAATCATACGATTCAAAAAGAGCCATCTTCCAATAGTAATGTATTAAATAGCAAACTAATACAAGATACTTCATCCACAAATGATAATGCTTGTCCAGATTTAAACTCACCACCGACCAATAACAATCATATACCTGATATGAATGAAGGGGGAGAAAATTTGGCAGCTGTAAGTGCAGGAACCTTGGGAGGAGCGGCTATAGGTGCTGCATTCGGTGTTGTTGGGGGGCCTCCAGG
Organism: Acinetobacter sp. IK31; assembly: GCF_035615195.1. Classification (NCBI taxonomy): domain Bacteria; kingdom Pseudomonadati; phylum Pseudomonadota; class Gammaproteobacteria; order Moraxellales; family Moraxellaceae; genus Acinetobacter; species Acinetobacter sp. IK31. The sequence continues at coordinate 154,602 of NZ_JANBOB010000015.1, forward strand.
TGCTGTTGTTGGGGGGATTGTTGGTGGTGTGGTAGGGGGAATAGCAGGTAATGATATAGCTCAAACAAATAATCAAAAAGATGATAGTAATTACTGGCAAGAAGAAGATAATTATTGGCGAGAAAACTATAAAAAAATGCCATATTATACTGAAAATAAGAATCTAGAATATGATCGTGATTATCGGGCGGCTTATCGTTTAGGTTATGAAAATCGTGTACCTAATAATGCAGAAATTAATTTTTCCGAGGTTGAATCTAAATTGAAAACTAAATGGGAACAAGTTAAAGGCAGTTCACGTTTACAGTGGGAGGAAGCTAAATTTGCTATAGAAGATGGATTGAAAAAAATTCATCCTTAATTCATTTAATACTTAGAAAGTCTCCTCAATGGGGGAGACTTTGCGATAATATACTTTTAAGCTAATTTTTTAATTTTAAGTCAATTTTTAATTTCAATATCAATAAAAACTTAATGATGGGTTTAATCATAAAATATTAATTATATTTTCATTATTCATTATTCATTATTCATTATTCTTTAGGCATTTAAGCATTTGAACAATTAAGCGGGTACTCTTCATTTTTCTGCCTTCTTCTTGATAGTACTGTTCAAAAAGGGCATAGAAGGAGATATGGATTTTTTCAGGCTCAGGATTAGCCTGTTCAGATTGTAATTCTAATAATTTTTTAGCGGCCCATTGTTCACACTCACTCGCTGTATCTCGAGTAGCTGTGTAACGGTTGCCTAAGTAACGAGCAGTGATGCGCCATACATTTCCATGCTTAACCGGCTTTTGCATAATAACACTCCAAATTTCATGGTACTGCAGTGGAAATTAAAGCGTTTTTTAATGCGAATTTTGAATTAACCAATAGACAATAAAAAACCACCTAATTCTTTCGAATTAAGTGGTCTTTAAATTTTGGAGCGGGAAACGAGACTCGAACTCGCGACCCCAACCTTGGCAAGGTTATGCTCTACCAACTGAGCTATTCCCGCAATGTGAGCACATTATAGAGTGTTTCACTAAAGTGTCAACACTCTTGTGATTTAATTGAACATTTAATCAGCACGACGCCAAACTGTCCCTTGGCGAGTGTCTTCTAATACAACACCTTGGTCGAGCAACGACTGGCGAATACCATCTGCTTTTGCAAAGTCTTTTGCTTTTTTTGCATCAACACGTTGTTGAATAAAATCTTCAATTTCAGCATCAGACAAAGTAAGCGCTTCTTGTCCAATATCTGATTTTAAGAAATCATCTACATTGTGTTGTACCAAACCTAAAATGTTGGTGAGGTGACGTAACGTTGAATAAAGCACAGTCGCTTGGTCAGCTTGCTCTTCTTTTACAGCACGGTTCAATTCTTTGTTGAGTTCAAACAATACAGCCATTGCTTCGGCAGTGTTGAAGTCATCACACATCGCATTGTTAAAACGCTCAATAAAACTTTGATTAAGCGTTTCAATTGTCGTTTGGCCGTACACTTGTTGATAAGCTTTAAATGAATGATAGAAGCGAGTTAAAGAAGTTTTTGCTTCTTTCAATGCCACATCAGAGAAGTTCACAGGACTACGATAATGTGAAGACACAATAAAGTAGCGAATCACTTCAGGGTGGAATTTCTCCATCACATCACGAATGGTAAAGAAGTTGCCTAAAGACTTAGACATCTTTTCGCCATCAACGTTAATGAAGCCAACATGCATCCAGTAGTTTACATATTGCTCACCAGTTGACGCTTCGCTTTGCGCAATTTCATTTTCATGGTGTGGGAACATTAAATCTGAACCGCCACCATGAATATCAAAGTGATTGCCTAGGCAGCAAGTCGACATTGCAGAACATTCAATGTGCCAACCCGGACGGCCATTGCCCCAAGGTGACGCCCACGATGGTTCATTTTCTTTGGCATGTTTCCAAAGTACAAAGTCAAACGGATGTTTCTTTTCAACTTCTACGTCGACACGGTCACTTGCGCCAGCTTGCATATCATCAAGCTTGCGTCCAGAGAGACGACCATATTTCTCAAATTTGGTGACTTCAAAATAAACATCGCCATTTGAAGCAGGGTAAGCAGAACCTTTATTGACCAGATTGCCAATCATATTTTGCATCTGATCAATATATTCAGTCGCTTTAGGTGCTTCATCGGGTGCAGCACAGCCTAAATTTGCTGCATCTTCGTTCATTGCATCAATGAAACGAGTGGTGAGCTGCTGAATGGTTTCACCATTTTCATTCGCACGTTTAATAATTTTGTCGTCAATGTCGGTAATGTTGCGAATATAACGAACACTCCAGCCTTGACTACGTAAGAAACGTATAATGTAGTCAAATGCAACCATAACTCGAGCATGCCCGATATGACAGTAATCGTAAACGGTCATTCCGCAGACGTACATATCGATGTGACCTTCTTTGCGAGGTACAAATTCAACTTTTTTTCGTTGCTCAGAGTTATATAAAAAAAACGGTTGCATAAGGGTTTTCAAACACTCAACAAAAACAGTGTTACATCATAACTGATGCATCATTTTTCACAAAGTTTTATGCAAGAATTTTATAAGCTTGTGAAATCTTATACATTTAAAAACGTGTATATGATTGAGTTATGTTAGAATGCCCCCAAATCTTTTGATTAAAATCACCGATCTTCACAAGAGATCAGATCAATTATTTTGAGTCAAACTCGTATGCCCAACCCTACAGATTTTCAAAGCAGCGCATTAGCAACATTGCGTATTGAGCAGCAAGCCATAGACGTGTTAGCAACACAAATTAATGACAGTTTTAATCAGGCTTGTGAAATATTGTTACAGTGTAAAGGCCGTGTTGTGATTACTGGCATGGGGAAGTCCGGGCATATTGGCCGTAAAATGGCTGCGACTTTTGCTTCAACTGGCACACCATCTTTCTTTATGCATCCGGGCGAAGCTGGGCATGGCGATTTGGGAATGCTGGTTCGTGGCGACGTATTAATTGCGATTTCCAATTCTGGAAAAAGTGATGAAATCATGATGTTAATGCCACTCATCAAACATCTTGGTGTACCTCTTATTACTATTAGCCGTACTGATAAAGGGCCAATGCCTCAAAATGCCGACATTGCTTTAACTTTAGGTGAGTCTGACGAAGCGTGCCCATTAGGGTTAGCTCCGACATCGAGCACGACAGCGACGTTAGTATTGGGTGATGCGCTGGCTGTTGCTTTACTTGAAGCTCGTGGTTTTACCGCAGATGATTTTGCTCGCTCGCATCCTGCTGGAGCATTGGGTAAGCGCTTACTTTTACATGTAAAACATCTGATGCATACAGGCGATGAATTGCCAAAAGTTTCACCAAATACGCCAATGAATCAAGTGCTTTACGAAATTTCTAATAAGCGTTTAGGCTTGACCACGATTGTAGATGATGAGGAACATTTGCTTGGTATTTTCACCGATGGTGACTTGCGTCGTTTAATTGATAAACAGCAAGGTTTCGATGTGAATTTACCTGTTTCTGAAGTAATGACAAAAAAACCGTCAACTATTTCTCAAGAAGCACGTGCGGTAGAAGCTCTACAACAGCTTAACCTGAAAAAAATTAGTCAATTTGTTGTGGTGGATGACCAAAATAAAGTGATTGGTGTAATTAGTATGCATGACCTTATTCAGGCAGGGGTAAATTAATCAATGGCATCTTATGCATTGTTAGAACAAGCACGTCATTTACAGGCATTGGTTCTGGATGTTGATGGTATTTTGAGTGATGGTTTTGTAACTTTAACGAATAGTGGCGATGAGATTAAGTCTTTTGATATTCGTGATGGTTTAGGAATGAAACTTGCACAGCAAGCGGGCATGAAGATCATTATTATCACAGGCCGAAAAAGTAATATCGTTGAAAAACGTATGTTTGATTTAGGTGTAGATCTCGTTTTTCAAGGCCGTGAAGACAAAGGCTCTGCATTACGCGAAGCTTGTGCACAGTTTAATATTTTGCCTGCCGATTGCTTGTATATGGGTGATGACTGGCCTGATTTATCTGCTTTTGCAATAGCAGGAATGAGTGTCACGGTGCCAAATGGTCATGAAGAAGTGCGTCGCCGTGCGCATTTAGTTACCCAGTCAATGGGCGGGCGTGGTGCTGTACGTGAAGTCTGTGATATGTTACTGATCGCAAAAGGCATTTACCAAGAACTTCTTGAAAAATATCTTGCAGTACCGCATTAATAATAAGATTACTTAAAAAGGTAGGCTATTCCTGCTCATGGATACCAGAGTTTTATCTATTGTTGCTGTAGTTATTGCTGCTATAAGTGGTGGTTATTACTACTATAGTGGCAAAGCAAAAAAACTAGACATTGGTTCGGCGAAGAATATGACATATTCGGCGCAGGGCGTCCATTTGACTCAAACTGATGATCAAGGCAATTTGTATATTCGTGCTGAAGTTCGTCAGCTTGAACAGGATATGCAACAAAAAACATCAAAGTTGGATCAACTTAATGCCTCTATGTATAAAGATGGCAAAGTTGATGCAACGTTCTTTGCAAAACAGGCAAATGGCTATGATGATAACCGTAAAGTTATATTATCGGGTGATGTGGTAGCAACTAAACTTGCTCAACAGGGGAAAATTGAATTCCAGACCGATGAGTTAACTGGATATCCAAAGACCAGAGAAATTGAAACGAATCATCAAGTGATTGTTCAGTCTCCACAGGGCAGTTTTGTCAGCAAAGGATTAAAAGCCAATTTGAATAACGGTCAGTACGAATTTTTTAATATTCGAGGAAAGTATGCACCAAAGTCTTAATTTAAAACGTTCTTCAGCTTTCCTAAAACAAGCTGCGGTCATTACATTCGTTGCTTTATCATCAGCTTCGACTTTTGCATTGCCGTCTGACCGTAGTCAACAAATTTCACTCGTGGCAGACCGTGCTACGTATAACGAAAAAACTGGTTTGACGACTTACACGGGCAATGTTGTGATTGAGCAAGGCACGATGAAGCTTCAAGCCGATTCAATTGTTGCTACGCTAAACTCTAAACGTGAAATTCAAACCATTACTGCCAAGGGCAGACCGTCTAAGTTTCAGCAACAAATAAGTGCTGATAAAGGTGTGGCACGTGGTGAGGGGCAGACCATTGTTTATAATGCAGATACAGGCATTATTACATTGAATGGTGGTGCATATTTATATCAAGATGGTTCAAGCATTCGTGGTAATTCATTGAAATATAGTATGAACAAAGGTGATGTTGAAGCTCAAGGCTCATCGACAAATCGTGTTCAAATTATTATTCCACCATCAAGTTCAAAAAGCTTTCCAGGAGCGCGTGACTAATGCAGCAAGCTCTTCAACAACCCCAAACTTTGTGTATTAAGCACTTAGGAAAGAACTATAGTAAGCGTTGGGTCGTCAAAGACGTATCTTTTAGTATGCAAAGTGGACAGATTGTTGGTTTGCTTGGTCCTAACGGTGCAGGTAAAACAACAAGCTTCTATATGGTTGTAGGGCTAGTGCGTATGGACAAAGGTGAAATTCACCTTGATGATCTTGATATGTCCGATTTAGCAATGCATGAACGGGCACGTAAGGGAATTGGATATCTTCCGCAAGAGGCTTCTATTTTTAGAAAGCTGACCATTGCTGAAAATATTATGTCTATTTTAGAAACACGCAAAGACTTAAATAAGCAACAACGCCAGCAACGTCTTACTGAATTATTAAATGACTTTAAAATTAGTCATATTAAAGATTCATTGGGAATGAGTGTGTCTGGTGGTGAACGCCGCCGCGCTGAAATTGCACGTGCTTTGGCTGCAGATCCTAAATTTATGTTACTTGATGAGCCATTTGCCGGCGTTGATCCAATCTCGGTTGGAGATATTAAAGATATTATCCAGACTCTGAAAGATCGTGGTATCGGTGTACTCATTACTGACCATAACGTACGTGAAACTTTGGCAATTTGTGAACGTGCCTATATTGTGAGTGAAGGGGCGGTAATTGCAGAAGGTACACCACAAGAAATTCTGGATAACGAACAAGTCCGTAAAGTCTACTTAGGTGACGATTTTACAGTTTAAATAAAATAGTTAATCTATTTGTCTAAAAAGAGGTCAATGCCTCTTTTTAGTTTTTTTATATTTATCTATTAAAAACAATAAATTAATTCATTCACCTGATGAAAATATAATGTGTGAATTATTCCTGTAATTATGCTTCTTTATGCAAAAAAATATGTAGAATGTAAAAGCTTTTAAACGATAACAAACAAGATCAACAAGACAAGCATGATTGGATATAACCAGAGAAGAGTAACAAGGACATGTAAAAAGCCGGCTTTCCTGAAAGGGTTGATGCTTTTAACTTCATTGCATGTACCTATGGTGATATATGCTGCTAAACCCAGTGAGCAATATCACACCTTAAAAGACAACTTATCACAACTTTTTGCCCCTAAAAGTAGTGATGAATTTAAAGTTGCCAAGATGCAAGAGCTGAGTAATTTTAAGTTAGATCAATCTAGAGTTAAGGAGTTTCCTACTGTTCAACTCAATGATAGAGCAGCTTCATCTTATTCAAATTTGCCATCAAGGAAAATGACTTTGCAGGAAGCGGTGAAAATCGCAATCCAGCGCAACCCTGATATTTCTCAAGCCATTTCCACTTTAGCTGGCCAAAATGCGGGTATTGATTTTGCCAAGGCAGGTTATTATCCACAGCTTTCAGGTGGTATCACCACAGGTGACTTGAGTAGCGGTGAGCGTGGTCGGCAGTTATTGACCCTAAATGCGACTCAAATGCTCTATGATTTTGGTAAAATTAAATCAGGCGTAGATGTTGAGCAAGCCAAGGTCCAGGTTGAACAGGCCAATGTACTGGTCAGCATTGATGATATTGCACTTGATGTTGCACAATCGATTGTCAATATTCAGCGCTATCTTCAATTAAATAAAATTGCCGAGCAGCAAATTGCAGGTATTCAACGAATTCAGGACATTGCTAATTTACGTGCAAATGCAGGTATTAGTAGCCAAGCTGATCCAATTCAAGCCCAGTCTTATTTGCAAGCTGCCCAGTCTGGTTTGATTGCTCAGCAATCTTTATTACGTCAGTACCAACAACATTTAAGAACATTGCTGGGTGCAGATGTATCTCGGACTGGCTGGATTATTTCAGATGATCTGGTGAAAGTGTCCGATTTATATGGTGAACCTGAATTCAATACCATCCCAAAAATGATTGCAGCACAAGCAAGTGTTGAAGTTGCCAAGGCACAAAAGGAACAGACTCGACTGAGTCGGTATCCGACTTTGGCGGTAAAAGGTTCCTTAAGTCAGGCCATTAATGGCAGAAATCCAAACAATGATAAAGATGACGGTCTATATAGTTCCGTCATGCTTGAAGCAAGCAGTCAGTTTTATCAAGGTGGCGCAGTTTCTTCTCAGGTTAAAATGGCAAGTTATGCCGAAGAAGCAGCAAAGTCTAAAGTGAATTCTGTTTATATGGATGTTCTCGACCAGATTAGAACCAGCCGTGAGCAAATTGAAAATAAACAACGTCAAATGCAGGTGCTGACCGATCGTCAGGCAACAACCGTTCGTACACGTGAGCTTTATCAAGAGCAGTACAAGCTCGGGACACGTTCATTGGTCGATTTGTTGAATGCAGAACAGGCCATTCATAGTGCCAATTCAGAACTCGAATCAGCACGTTATGACATCTATAACAGTATTATTCAGTACATTTCGGCAACAGGACGTTCCCGCCAAGCTTATGACTTAAATAATATTTCAATTCAGGGGTTCGAAGTACAACCATGATGACAAAAATAAACTACCAGCCCTGGTTACAGTCGGTCTTAACGATTGCTAAACATTATCGAATTGAGCCTTCAGAAGAAAGAATCCGTTTACAACTTGACTGGAACCAGAATCAAAACCTTGATGATGTTTTACAGCTCATTACCCGTCAGGTTGGACTAAATTTACGTAAAGTACCATTTTCTTTAGAGGTGCTGAACCCGTGGCGCTTACCTGTTATGGTCGAGTTTAATGACGGACAGGTCGGTGTTATTGATAAAGCCGATACCCAGGGAAATGTCAGTATCCAGTTGAGTGGAGATCATGGCCTTTCTCAAAATTTAAGCCTAGATGTCTTAAAAAATACGATTAAGAATGTCTATATTCTGCGTCCTGAAACTTCTATTCCCGATGCGCGTATTGATGAATATATCAAACCGTATGAAGCAAGCTGGTTCTGGTCAATTGTTCTAAGAGACTGGAAGCGCTACGTTGATATTATGTTTGCCTCACTCATTGCCAATGTATTGGCACTGGCAACCATTATTTTCTCAATGCAAGTCTATGACCGCGTTGTTCCATCACAGTCCATCCCGACTTTATGGGTTCTGGCTGGCGGTGTACTCATTGCTGCTATTTTTGAGTTTACCTTACGTATATCAAGGGTGTATTTATCCGACATTATTGGTAAACGTGCTGATTTACGGGTTTCTGACCGTGTATTTGGTCATGCCTTAAGAATCAAGAATAAAGACCGTTCAAAGTCTACTGGTAGTTTTATTTCCCAGATTCGTGAGCTCGAAGGTGTTCGTGAACTGGTGACTTCAACCACCATTAGTGCAATTGCCGATTTCCCATTCTTTTTCCTGTTCCTGATCATCTTTGCCATCATTGGCGGCAAGCTGTTTTGGGTGATGCTACTGGTTGTGCCACTTATGCTTTTGCCGGGTATTCTGGTGCAGAAAAAGCTAGCGCAACTCGCACAGGAAGGTATGAGAGAATCTTCAATCCGTAATGCCATTCTTGTTGAAGCGGTGCAGGGTATTGAAGATATCAAGCTGTTGCGTGCAGAATCGCGTTTCCAAAACCAATGGAACCACATGAATGAAGTTTCAGCCGATATTGGCATGAGACAGCGTAAAATCGTTGGTACCTTAATGTCATGGACTCAAATGCTTCAGGGTCTGACCTATGCGATTGTAGTGTTAGTGGGATGTTTTGCGGTAATGGAGGGTGAAATGACTACGGGTGCTTTAGTGGCCTGTTCAATTTTATCTTCACGAATGTTAGGGCCAATTGCACAAATTACCGGTGTTTTAGGACGTTTACAGCAGGCGAAAGTTGCAAAACAAAGCTTAGATGAGCTCATGCAACG